>SYLK01000839.1 GCA_005809115.1 Planctomyces sp.
CCAGACGCTCGCTGAAAGATGTCGGCCACAGCGATCGTCAGGCCCGGCAGGATCTCACCTCCGCTGACCTGGTGTTCTCGATTGAAAGTTTCCGGCGGGACGGCTGACTGATGGACCTGAACTGTCTGAAAATACGGATCGACAATCCACACCAGACGGACTCCCGCGGCCAGGTACTCCAGAACCTTGTCTCGCACATACTCATGCCGGTCGGTCGGTGACAGAACTTCTGCCGCCAGCAACGGAACGCCTTCGATCAGGGTGGTACCGCCAGTCTGCCTGGCGATCACGTCCGCGGAAAACAGAGCGACGTCGATCCCGACCGTGGTATCAGGATTCCGCCGCAGGATCGTACCGACATCGCCACTGTGAACTTCTCCACCCGGAACGGGTGCTGAGTCCAGCCATTCATCAAGCAGACGAGTCAACCGTGCAACGGCCAGACTGTGAAAGCGATTGCGTTTCGTCACCGCAGTCTCCTTCAGCTGACCACGGATCAAGTCCCGGTCAACACCGTCATCCGGCATTGCCAGCAGATGTTCGGTGGTCAATGGCTGCGACATCAGAGTACTCATGGAAATTCGTCTCCTCTCTCGAACCGGCCAGACGCGATGGCACGACGCGTATTGAAATTCCGCTGTTCGGCTGGAAATTGTATCCTCCCGGCTACGGGATCTCCACGGGAATTCCTGACTGCCGCCTGCTGGCTGTGGCGGGAGTTTCCACCGACGTGTCCTCGCTGCAGGTGCCGCAGTCCGCTGAGCCTGCGGCCACACCGTCCGAGATAGTGGCGCTGGACAACTCAGAGGCTCTGACAAAATATCAGCGGGAGGAGTAGGAGAAATGGCGAAGAGAAGATCCGGCAGCGCGCTCGGAGCGAAAGAACCCGTTCGCCGGCGCGCCGCAGTCAAGGCGCGATTCGTGGACGCTGACGATTCCATCTGGGGCCAAAAAGGCGCTACGCTGAGCGACAAGTCCGCTCGGCAGGAGTTCGGTCTGACGCAGCCGGAGATCATTGGCGCCATCCGAGGCGGCAGGCTGCAGTTCCGAGTGTGCAGTATGCACGGCAATCCCTGGTTTCGACTGCTGCGGCAAGAAGTCGAGTCTCTTGTCCAGGCCAGGAGTGGGCCGAACCACCTGCACAGGAAAAAGCTGCAGAAGCAACTCGCGGACCTCAACAGGGAATCCAGAAAGATCACAACTCGCCTGAAGGCCATTGAAAGTCAGCGGGCTGAACTGATGAAGGAACTTGGCGAATAGGGCGTGTCGATCCGGCCGTGAGTCACCGATACTGATTTCCTCGCACAGGTCGATCCTCGATCCCGAAGTAATCTTCCAGTTCCCTGCCGTGAGACAACTCGAAGCTCCACACTACGGGATACCATCGGACCCGAAAACATTCTTTGCTGTGCGTCTGACCGTCAGACTCGTCTGCCGTACCGCTTCTTCCAGCGCAGGTAGTCCGAGTTGTCGATCCGACCGTCCAGTGTCAGGTCGAAGGCGGGATTGTACCGCGGGTCCGACACACTGGTGGCATAGTGCTGGAACAGCAAATCCCGATCGAGGAGATCAACGTCCGCGTCGCCGTCAAAATCGGCCTCGAGGCGATGGAAGCCGAAGTCGCGGAACATGTCGTTCGTGGCGTCGTCGTCCACCAGCCTGACGGCCTGGGCCGACAGGATCATTCGCGTATCCAGCCGCAGCTTGTACCGGCCGTCAGCAAGCATCGTCCACCGCACGTCGCCAAATCCGTCCGTCGTCAGATCGATGACGAGCGTATTGGTCAGCGCATCATACCGATAACGGCTGGCAGCAAGAGGCAGCAGGGTGAGCCCAAACAACTGCACCGCGGTCGTGACCGTCTGATTGTCAATCAGCGTCTGCATGTTTGTGGCCTGATTGAACCGCACGGAAATCGTCTCGATGCTGGAACGCTGAGCAGAACCGTCGTTGACACGGATCTCCACAATCATCAGCGGCTGACCGGTCGATCGCTGCAGCACGAACGCAGCACTGCCAGCGGGGTTGCTGTTCCCGGCCAGATCCCGAATCTCGCCCGCCCGCAGAGTCACCTCGATTGTGCCGTCGGGCAGCGAGTCGCCGTCGTCGTTGTACCAGTAGCGGACCAGTCCGCCGCCCAGATTCTCGACCCGATCCACGTCCACACCCGGCAGACTCACATCATTCACGTCGATCGAAGCCGGGTCCAGACCCGCCGGACCTGAGTCGGTCCACTGAATTTCGACATAACCCGGGTCCAGATCAATTGTCGAGTTGACCACCGGGGCGATCATCTGGCCGATCGGCGGTGTCGTATCGATCACCCAGCTGTCCTCGGCGTTACCCGCCAGATCATTTCCGGCAGAGTCACGAATCTCCGAGTTCGCGGCCGCCAGTCGCAGCACGTAGCTTCCGGCCAGGGCTGTCACACCGGACAGGTCCAGCAAATAGCTGCTCGCACCATCCTCCAGCAGCGTCGCACCGCCGAGTGAAACCGGTGACCCGTCCCGCGTCAGCGTGAAGTCGGCGAGATCAACACCCGTGACTGGTTCGCTGAACGTAATCCGGACGTTTCCAACCGGCACATTTCGGAGATCCGGAGTCACGTCGAAGATATCAGACGTGGGAGCAAGCGTGTCCAGCAGGAACGTGTCCGTGTGGGCGATGCTGGTGTTGCCGGCCCGATCGGACACCGCACTGCTGACACGGGTGACCTCGACCATGCCGTTCGTCAGCGTCTCGCCGTCATCGCTGTACCAGTACCGAACCAGCCCGGCGCCCAGATGTTCGGCCCGGTCTATGTCAACACCGGAGACCATTACGTCACTGGTGTCAATGGTCGTGAGGTCGAGCCCGGCGACTCCTGTGTCGGTCCACTGGATCTCGACGTATCCGAGCTGCAGATTCGTGACACCGCCGGCCGGGGCGTTCGTCCACTGCCCGGTCGGCGCCTGCGTGTCGAGCTGGACGATCACTTCACGGGTCACCGTGCCGCGGACGTTGGTGGCCTCGACCCGCACCGAGTTGGCGCCTGCCGCCAGCGCAACGCCGGTGACGCGGAATGCACCATTTTGATCGGCGATGATGACGCCGTCGTCAAAGCCATCTCCGTCGAGGTCAACTCGGACTTCCTGTCCCGGATTCGTGGTCCCGACCAGATCCACGACTGTCAGCCGCGTGATTTGATCACCCGCAGTACCCGAGTCGAACAACGGATCAAGCGTCAGTTGCAGGGTCGGCAGTTCGACGACGCCCTGGAGTTGTACATCGTCAATGACCACCGAGCTGCCCTGGGCTCCGAAGCCGAGCAGATCGAAGAAGATTGTGGCATCGGTATCGGTCGTAATTCCCGTCAGATCGATCACGACGGTCACGGGCTGCCCAAATTGCCTCACCCCACCGGAAGTCGACGATCCCCCGACGGTGACGGTGGTCGCGAACCGAGACGTTCCGACGGCCAGGCTATTCAGCAGGGCATCGGTGAGCGACAATCCCTGAGCCATGCCGACGAGAGACTGGCCGGTGTGGGCATCAATCAGTGCAACTTCAAAGGCATCGGGCGGTCCGTTCGGATCATCGGCGAAGGCCGCGCTCAGGATCGTAAAGCTGAGCGACGTTGCTCCGCGCGGGATCGTAAACGACTGCGAGAACCTGCTGTTGAAACGGTCATCCTCCGTCAATACGCCAGTGCCGCCAACGACTTCCGCATTGCCCTTCGTGCTCCAGCCGAAACCAGAATTCACAGGATCGGCGACGGAGAAAGTGCCGTTGGTCATGCTGACCGTTGTCGGAGGGGCCGGAGAGCTCCCGCCGCCTGTGCCGTCCGGGTCGGTCGGCGACAGCGGCGTCGGAACACTGGGCGGCGGACCAAACGGCGTCGGATTAAGTGGCCCGGCGATTGCTGGACCGAACACATTCATCGCAGTATTGGCCAAATACAGCATGGCCAGGTCAGGAATTTGCGCAAGGGCGAAGGCCCGGCGCACGGCGGCGCTGGCGTCCACCAATCCGTAGCCGAAATTGTTATCGCGACCGTCAGCCCCGATGTCCATCGCGGTGTCGATCAGGATTTGGCGCACGTCACCGGCCGTGAGCGCCTTATTCAGGTTCAACGACAAATCAGGTGCGCGGCGTAAAGATCAGTTGTTACCCGATGAGAGCGAACTTTGCGAGATGGAGGGCATAGAGTTTGGCGATGAAGTAGTCGTAGTCGCGGTAGCCGTAGGCCATTCTCTGGAGTGCAC
>SYLK01000840.1 GCA_005809115.1 Planctomyces sp.
ATGAGATTGAGTCGGAGATCAATCGCATTCCCAGTTTTCCGGATCTGGCCGAACAGCCCGAGGTTCAACAGGTCACTTTCCGCAACAAGGCCATCACAGTGGGGGTAATTGGCCCCGGTTCCGATTCGGCTGAATCGGAACTGCAGCTGCGGGAAGTGACCGAACAGGTGCGCGACGATCTGCTGCAGATTCCTGCCATTTCGGTGGCAGAAATCGCGGGTGAACGGAAATTCCAGATCGACGTCGAGATACCCGAAGAGACGCTGCGGGAGTTCGGTCTGACGCTGACGGACGTCGCCAGACGAATCCGAGTGCGAAACCTGGAACTTCCTGGCGGGACAATTCGTGACCGCGGTGAAACGTACCTGCTCCGCGGCAAGGATAAACGGCTGCTCGGGGAAGACATTGCTTCGCTTCCCCTGATCACCCGCCCGGACGGCGTCGTCATGACAGTCGACGACCTGGGCGAAGTCCGGGACGAGTTCGTGGACACCACTGCGATCAGTCGCATCAACGGCCGCCCTGGTCTTGCGATCGACGTCAGCGCGGCATCGCGCGAGGACCTGCTGTCGATGGCGGATGCCGTCAACGACTACGTCCGCGTGAAGAAACTGCCTCCGGGATATGAATTCTCGACGTGGGCGGACAGCTCCGTCGAGGTACGTGACCGCCTGGAGATGCTGAAAAAGAATGGGCTTCAGGGGCTGATTCTGGTGTTTCTGATTCTGGCCCTGTTTATGGATCTGAAGCTCGCATTCTGGGTGGCTGCGGGGATTCCGGTGTCGCTGCTGGGCAGTTGTGCCGTTCTGTGGCAGTTCGATCAGACGCTGAACATGCTCTCGCTGTTCTCATTTCTGATCGCTCTGGGGATCGTGGTCGATGATGGAATTGTGGTGTGAGAGAACGTGTATTCCCATCGCCAGACCGGCAAGTCGATGATTCAGTCTGCCATCGACGGCACGGTGGAGGTGGTGCCCTCGGTCTTTGCCTCTGTGGCGACCACAGTGATCGCATTTGTTCCCATGTTCTTTGTCACCGGTGTGATGGGCAAGTTTTTTGCCGTCATGCCGCTGGCTGTCATCGCGATTCTGACGATTTCCATGCTCGAGGCCACTTTTGTTCTCCCGTGTCACCTGGCACACGGATCCGATCGGCCGTCAGTGCTGACATCCGGTCTGAATCGCTGGACTGATGGAGCGCTGAATCTGTTTGTCCAGCGCATCTACGTTCCCGCCGTGACATTCTGTGTGTCGAATCCGGCGATCACGCTGAGCACGGCATTGACCGTGTTGTTACTGACCGGGGCGCTGGTTACCAGCGGCCGCGTGCCCAGCATTTTTTTTCCGAAGCTGGACGCCCCGGAAGTCGTCTCGAAGGTGATATTTCCTGATGGAACACCGGCAAGCATCACGGATGCGGCAACAAAGAAGGTTGAGGATGCCATACAGGCAGTCAATGCCAGGCATTCCACACCAGAACGTCCGGTGGTCCGAGTCGTGCATCGCATGGTCGGGATGGTGGCGGAGCAGAACGCTCCGGGCAGCGGTCAGGTGACGGAGGGCAGTCATGCCGGTTCGGTCCAGGTGCAGCTGGTGGACAGCGCCGACCGATCTGTGACCAGCGAACAGATCGTCCGTGAGTGGAGAGAAGCGGTCGGCGACATTCCCGGGGTGGAAACGCTGACCTTCGGGTCTCAGGCGAGAGGTCCCGGAGGCAAACCCATCGAGTTCAAACTGCTCGCGCCGGCCCCATCCATGGATCAGCTGCAGCTGGCTGTGGAACAGGCGAAACAAAAGCTGCAATCCTATGCGGGTGTGTTTGACGTGGCGGACGATTCACGGCCTGGGAAATGGGAACTGCAGCTGACCTCCCGACCGGAAGGCACATCACTGGGGGTGTCGCTCGAAAATATCGCGCGGACCGTGCGTTCTGCTTATTATGGCGAAGAAGTTATGCGTCTGCAGCGGGGGCGGCATGAAGTCAAGCTCATGGTGCGCTACCAGGAGAGCGAACGCACGTCGCTCGCCCGGTTCTCCGATATTCGCGTCGATTCCGGTGACGGCATCCAGAGGCCGATTACCGAGCTGGCAAACGTCAACATCACTCGGGGATTCTCCGAGATCAACCGCATCGACCAGAATCGCTCGATTACCATCTCGGCAGACATCAACGAGGGTGAAGGAAACGCGAAGCAGATCGTGACGGATCTGCAGAAAACCTTCATGCCGCAGCTGCTGGAGCAGTTTCCTCAGGTGCGGGTTCGCTGGGAGGGACAGCAGGAACAGGATACTGAATCCGTCCAGAGCCTGGGGATCGGCCTGGCCGTGGCCCTGCTGGCCATGTTCGTCCTGCTGACCATGGAATTTCGCTCCTGCGTCCAGCCGATGGTCGTCATGGCGATCATTCCGTTTGGCGTTGTGGGGGCGATCTGGGGTCACGCTTTCATGGGGTTACCCCTGACACTCTTCAGTATGCTGGGCCTGGTGGCCCTGACGGGAGTTGTCGTCAACGATTCGATCGTGCTGGTGGATTTCATCAATGCTGCCTGCCGCAGCGGCGTGCCGCTGCGGCAGGCAGTGCTGGCTGCCGGTCAGCGCCGCTTTCGGCCAGTGATGCTGACGTCTCTGACCACGATCGCCGGCCTGCTGCCGATTCTGACAGAACGCTCATTTCAGGCGCAACTGGTGATTCCCATGGCCACCAGTCTCTGCTTCGGACTGATGCTGTCGACAATTCTGGTGCTGGTGCTGGTGCCGACGTTTTGCCTGTTGTATGCCCGAGCCTTCGTTGCTGGTTCGATGACGCCGCAGAGCGCTGTGGCCTGGCACAATGAAATTGCTGTTCCTGCTGACAATGCACCGGCTGACACGCCACCGGCGGTGGTTGTCACCGCAGAAGGCTGATCCGGCGCCGCGTGCTGTCTGAAAATCACCGCATGATCGCCGGGAGATCGACCGCCTCGAGAATGGCGGACTCGTCGTTGTCCACCACAACCGGCGGATTCGCGAACGCCGTTGACAGGACCCCGGCTGGGCGCAGCTTTTTCGCGTGCAGGTCGGCGTCGCCGGAGTGGTAGGCCACGGTCAGGTCGGGGTCTTTCAGCTGATGGCCGGTGAGGATACAGACGACGCGATCGGTTTCCGCGATCACGCCGGTGTTGCGCAGCAGTCGAAGTCCGGCGATACTGGCTGCACTGGCAGGTTCACACCCGAAACCATTGGCCCCGATCAGGGCTCGCGCATCCAGAATCTCCTGATCGGAGACAGCCCGGACGACGCCGTTGCAGACTGAGAGTGCGCGGAGTGCCTTGGTGAGGTTCACCGGCTGGTTGATTTCGATGGCGCTTGCCAGAGTCGTCGCGCGCGCGCCGCGACGATCCAGTTCGGCATAATAGTCACCGATGATGTCTGTCTGCGGCCGGCCATCGTTCCAGCTCAGCGAGTCTCTGTTGACCAGCTGGTCGAACGTTCCGGCCCCGGCAGCGTTGATTACCGCCAGTCGCGGAATTCGGTCCACCAGCCCCAGCTGGGCCAGTTCGAGGAACGCCTTGCCGAAGGCGCTGCAGTTTCCCAGATTTCCTCCAGGAACGATAATCCAGTCCGGGACATCTCCATCCAGTGCTTCCAGGACCCGATACATGATGGTCTTCTGCCCCTCGAGTCGAAACGGGTTGACGCTGTTGCAGAGATAGATCGGATGCTTCTCGCAGATCTGTCGCACACGCGCGAGCGCATCGTCGAAATCGCCCCGGATCTGAATCGTACGCGCTCCGTAGTCAAGCGCCTGCGACAGCTTCCCATAAGCGATGCGGCCGCTGCCGACAAAGACGAGACAGCGAAAATACCCCGTCACCCCGGCATATATCGCCAGCGATGCGCTGGTATTTCCCGTTGATGCGCAGGCGGTGATGGCTGCCCCGACCATCCGCGCATGCGTTGACGCAGCCGCCATGCCGTTGTCTTTGAAGCTGCCGGACGGATTGAGCCCTTCATACTGCAGGAACAGAGTGCCCGGCTTCATTCGGCAGAGAGTCGCCAGACGATCATTCTGCTGCAGCAGCGTCTGACCTTCGCCGATCGTCACAAACTGATCATCGCGGGCGAATCTCAGCAACTCGCGAAAGCGCCAGACCCCACTGAAGTCCAGCGGATTCCGGCGACTGCTCCAGCGATCCCGAAACGCGCCCAGAGACGACGGGACAGCGATCCTGTTCCAGTCATAGCTCACATCCAGCAGGCTGCCGCACCCGGGGCAAGACGTCAGAACCTGTCCGACATCGTACGTCGCGCGGCAGTCGAGATTGATGCATTGCTGGAAAGCGGAATTCATGTGCACGGTCGCTGACATCATGCGTTACTGATCCGACACCGGCTGACTGCAGCCGTCACACATCTCGTCTCCCGCCAGTACAGCGGCCGAGCCGTACTGCAGAACGGGCAGAAGCGATTCCTGGGAATCATTCTGTTCGATGGCCTGCGCCGCCCATCCTGCCAGACGTGCCAGCGCGATGACAACCGACTGCCGGTCACCCGGAACGTTGAGCAGCGTGAGGGCACGTGCCGCCAGCCAGTCCACCGTGGGGCATAACTGCTGATCGGCCAGCAGGCGTTCCAGGCGACACGCAGAAGCTTCGACCACGATTCGGGAATGCGAACCGAGCAGGCTGCGACAGACATCGCGCAGGATGGGGACTCGCGGATCTTCCGGACCGTCCGCAAACCCGAAGGGCATCTCGCGATTCGCCCGCCCCTTCCACCACGCCTCGGCAGATGCCGGACCAGTCAGTTCGCGCAGCAGCTGATCCGACCAGATGAAGGGATCCTTCCGGAGCTGTGCCACGAACAGGGTCAGCGCCACCTGGATCGCGGTTCTGACGTGGCTGGTGGTGCTGCCCACCAGTCGCGACGCGAAACAGGCGGCGCGCATTTCCGTCAGACACTGGCAGATCATCACTGCGTTGATGGCGAAATCTTCGGCCGTCGTCGGCGGACAGTCATCCCCGCGCAGCGCCTGCAGCACGCGTCCTGCCCAGGACAGTGAATGATGATCGTGGCTGTCACGGTCAGCATCGCAACATGGCGTGCGGTTGATTCCACTGGACAGCATGTCCGGCAGATGCGAGAGCAGATTCCAGATTGCCGATCGCATGCTGGCGCGGTTCTCATCCTGCTCTGACGGATCAAAGAAGGAATGCAGCGACACGGCGATCGGGACAATTTCCAGCGGTCTGACACGCAGCGGAATCCGTTCGAGCATCTCGGCCACTGCAGAATCGATGGGGTGAACTTCCGCCAGTATCGCCTGAATATCCGCGAGCTGCTCGTCGGTCGGACTTCGCTGAGCGAGCAGCAGCCAGGTGACTTCCTC
>SYLK01000841.1 GCA_005809115.1 Planctomyces sp.
CATTCACACGCGTGGCCCATCTGCGGCTGGTGCAGACCGGAAATTGTTTCCGGCGGACTGGCAGTCTCCCAGTAGGTGACTGCCGTCAGCAGCAGATCTCTGCGTTCCCGGTGTTTCTGCCGCAGCTCGAACATGGCCTGCTGAGACGGAATCGTATTGCCGCCATGTCCATTCACGAACACAATCCGCTGAAAGCCATGGGCAATCACACACTCGGCCAGGTCGTGCAGAATCTGCAGATAGATCCGCGGCGAAGCTGACAACGTTCCGGGCATGTCCAGGTGGTGATGCGAATTTCCCAGCCACTGCAGCGGCGCGAACAGCACGCGGCCGCCAACCGGCGAATCCTGCACGCGCCGCATGATCTCACCCAGCAGCAGACTGTCTGTGAACAGCGGCATGTGATGCCCGTGCTGCTCCATCGCTGCGATTGGAAATACAATGGGAGTTCGGCGATCGAGATCGCTGACTGCCCTCCACGTCATGTCGGTCAGATTCATGTCGAACAACTCTGTTTTCAGAAACCTGCTGCCGGCCAATGCCCGGCCAATGCCCGGCCACGCGCCAAGGCGACACACGGGATTCGTTCCGCGCTGGCACGGCGACTCCCTCAGCCCACGAAGTCTAAACGATCATGCCGCGAAATGCGATCCCGGCGAAATGGTCATGGCAGCCGCCTGCCATTCACTCCGAGTCGACCACCGAACTCGCCGGCGTCTGCCGAACTCACCAACTGAGTCGTCAAACCCGACTTGTTCCGCTAAACTTCCGGCATGAGCTGTCAGAAATCAGGAGTCAGGTGCCTGAGATGTCGCCGTTGCAGGCTGACTCGGGGCACATCCGTAACGGTCAACCGGGTGCCGTTCAGGTCCGGTTCCGGGCTGGTCAGATTCCGGATCGGTTGTTGCGGGTGAATTTATGAGTCGTACAGAAGGTCCGAAGAACGTGTCGGGAAAATTATTGCAGCGCAAGTCGATTCTGATCGTGGAAGATGAGCAGATCATCCGGGAGACGCTGGCTGAATTCCTCCAGACGGAAGGATACGAGGTCAGAGGCACCGGAACTGTCGCGGAGGCACTCGCCATCGCGCGTGAACGCGACTATGACGTCGCCATTTGTGACGTCCAGCTGCCCGACGGCGACGGGGTGCGTCTGCTGCGACAACTGCACCGGATCAACCCGGCCATCTTTGTGCTGGTGATCTCCGCGTACGCAACTGTGGAGAACGCGGTGGAAGCCTTCACCGCCGGAGCTTTTGATTACCTGGTCAAGCCGATTCGATTTGACGAATTGACGAATCGGCTGCAGCGTCTGTTCAAATTTCAGGATCTCTATGCGGAAAACCACCGCCTCCGGAAGGACCTGGTGCGAAGTTCCGGATTTGATCAGATCGTCGGTTCCAGCAGTCTGCTGCAGACGACTCTGATGACCATCCGCAAGGCGGCCGCCACGAACTCCAATGTGCTGCTGGTCGGGGAAACCGGAACGGGCAAAGAGTTGTTCGCCCGGGAAATTCATAATGCCGGGCCGAACAAGGACGAAAAATTCGTCGCCGTCAGCTGTGGCACACGCCCAGTGGAAGCGCTGGAATCTCAGCTGTTCGGCGTTGTTGCCGGCCAGCCAGGAGTGTTCCGGATGGTGGGCAGCGGCACAGTGTTCCTGGACGAGATCAGCCAGCTGCCCCAGGGGACACAGTCGGAACTGCTGCGAGCCATCGAATACCAGCAGATTGTGCCCGCCGGAGGCTCGGAAGCCGTGAAAGTTCAGGCTCGAATCATCGCCGCCACTTCACACGACCTCGAGCGTGATGTGGCGGAAGGTACGTTTCAGGAAGATCTGTTCTACAGGCTGGACGGCGTCAAGATCCGCATTCCGCCCCTGCGCGAACGCCTGGATGACATACCGGAGCTCGTCGAGTATTTCATGACGAGGCACCGGGAAGCCATGGGCAAACGCGTGACCGGGGCCAGCAGCGATACGGTCCGGACGCTGATGGCGGCACACTGGAAAGGCAACGTCCGTCAGCTGGACAATGCCATCGAACGCGCCGTGATGATGTGCGAGGGGGAGGTCATCCAGCCCTCCGATCTGCCGCCCGACCTGCTGGGCTCCAGCGCCACGCTCCCGGACACTGACGACCTTCGCTCAGCCCTGCGACACTATGAACGCCTGCACATCGTCCGCGTCCTGAAACAGTGTCCTGACAAGAAGGAAGCTGCCCGGCGCCTGAAACTTGGGCTGTCAAGTCTTTACCGCAAGATTGAAGAACTGAAGATTGAAACCTGACAGAATCGCGGCCGGAAGCCATCATGAATATTGAAGAGATCAAGTCGTGCATCCCGCATCGAGAGCCGTTCCTGTGGCTCGATGAAGTTACGGAGATCACGGAACAGCGGATCATTGCCAGAAAGTTTCTGGCGCCAGAGCTGCCCGTATTCCAGGGTCACTATCCTCAGTTCCCGGTTTTTCCCGGCGTACTTCAGTGCGAAGCCTGCTTTCAGGCGGCCGCCGTGCTGATTTCTCGCATCCTGCCCACGGGTTCGTCCGACATCCCGGTCGTGACGCGACTCAACAATACGCAGTTTCGTCGCATGATCCGCCCGGGCAGCACGATCGAGATCCATGCGGAACTGGTCGAACGACTGGCAAACGCATTTTGTCTCCGCGGCAAGGTGCTGCTGCAGGATAAAGTCACCGCCCGACTCGAGTTTATCTGCACCGCCGCACCCGCCGACCTGGAGGCACTCTGAGCGGCACCGCGAACCGAGCAGAGAGAATTCCTGGCGAGGAATGATGCCCTGACGGAATCTGAGGCGTGCAGATCCGTACTTTTTGCACAACGGATCTGACGGCGCTCTTTTTTTCGTTTTTTTCCTGGGATACGGCCGGTACCGGCAACATTGATGTCCGAAAACTCAGAAATCTCCGGCAGGTCCGGCCCACCGCAGCAGACAAATCCCTGAAACTATGCATGCCGACATCCAGCAACTGAAGGAACGTGTCGCCGAGAAGGCCGATCTGGTGCATCGGCTCCAGGCGGAACTGAGTAAGGCCGTCGTTGGTCAGGAGCAGATGATGGGACGGCTCCTGATGGGGCTGCTGACCGGCGGCCATGTGCTGCTGGAGGGAGTGCCGGGGCTGGCCAAGACCACAGCGGTTACGGCACTGTCTAAGGCGCTGTCGATCCGATTTCAGAGGATTCAGTTCACTCCGGATCTGCTGCCGGCGGATCTGGTGGGCACGATGATTTATGTGCCGTCCACCGGGACGTTCACGGCGCGTAAGGGGCCGATTTTCGCCAATCTGATTCTGGCCGACGAGATCAATCGGGCTCCCTCGAAGGTTCAGTCCGCATTGCTGGAGGCGATGCAGGAGCGACAAGTCACGGTGGGGGACGAGACGTTTCCGCTGGAACGTCCGTTTCTGGTGCTGGCAACTCAGAATCCCATCGAACAGGAAGGAACCTATCC
>SYLK01000842.1 GCA_005809115.1 Planctomyces sp.
CCGATGATTTCATGCAGCAATTGTACGGCCACAACGAAACATTCAGGTCCAGCCGCTGTCACACACCAGCGTGACTCTGGTCAGGGGCGCTGCGCTTCCCTGACCAGACAATTTGTTCAATTGATTTTTTGGCCGGTCCTAAGCGGCCTGATCATCTGTGGAACGAGGATTTTAGCAAGGCAGGCACAGGACGTCACGCAGGCTCGTCTTCCGCAACAGCGCTGAACTCCTGTGTGGGCGATTCTTCGTCACGCGAAGCGGCCCTGGTTCCGCGCCTCGCGAATCCGGCTGCAAAGGGAGTCATTGTCGGAAAATGCCGCGTCGAGATTACTGGCCGGCGAAAGACCGGGAAACAGCTGAAGGCGGTCCCGCCGGCACCCGAGGGGACGATGATCGATGAGACGGAACCGTACATTCCGGCGGCCTGCAACAAGGCGAGCACCCTGACTGCCGAGATCACTGCGGGGAGCAACCCGATCGACTTCGACGAGTCGACACAATTCGTCGAGGAGCGGATGCCCCTGCAGATCCACCGCTCGCGCAGCAATCCTGCGAACCGTCTGTGCTGACATTTCAGGCAGTGGGTTGCATCGGAACGGGGGAATCTCAAAATGCGCAGACGCGGCCTCGACTTCGAAGACGCAGCCCCGGCACAGCGCCGCAGCGTTCGTCCCAGCGTCAACTGGTCTCATCAAATGCTCTGATCGCACCTTCGGCGGCTGCGCAGCGATGTCACTGGCTGAACCCATGATCGTGGCTCCTGAAGAGTGTTCGACTCGTCGTGCACACGAACCAGATTTCCCGTCGACATTGAGGATCAGGTCATGAAACGATTGCTGCCCCCAATGCCGGGGTATTGCCTGCCGCGACATTGCCCCGGCGGAAGCCTGCTGGTGTTCGCTGTGGCATTCTGGTGCCTGGCAGCGGTTTCTGCGGTGAGTGCCGCGGAGCCAACTCTGGTGATCGAACGCTGCAGCCTGTTTGACCCAGAGTCCGGCAGAATGCTGCCGGAACAGACAATCGTCTGTCGTGGGAAACAGGTCGTCGCGGTCACTGATGCGGACGAGTTTGACAAATCCGGCGGCGTCTCCGGTGAGGCGACACGCATTGACGGACGAGGCAAGTTTGCGCTTCCGGGCCTGATCGACGCGCACGTGCACGTCGTGTTTGTGCTCGATCTCGCCCATGTGGCGGGGGACGAGGTTCTGCCGCTGTATCTGGCGGCTGGCGTGACGTCGGTGCGCAGCACCGGTGATGTGCCGGCGGCCGCAACACTCGTGGCGAGATTCGCCGCCACGCATCCCGAATGGTGTCCGCGAATTTTCACCTGCAGTCCGCTGCTCGACGCTGATCCTCCGATTCACCGCGAGGTGGGCTATCCGATCACTGACCCCGCCAAAGTCCCGGCGCTGATGGATGAAATCGCACAGTGGAATGTCACGACGGTCAAAATTTATGCGCAGACGCAGCGGCCGGTGGGGCGAGCGATCATTGAGGAGAGTCATCGTCGCGGCTTGTTCGTCACGGGACATCTGATCCGTTATTCGGCACAGGACGCTGTTGCCGACGGCATCGATTGTCTGGAGCATATCACTTCGGTGTTCGATTTCGTGATTCCCCCCGAAGTCGCCGGGACGCCGGGGCATCGCGGCCGACTTGATCTCAGCAACCCGTTGTGTGAGTCGCTGGTGGCGGACCTGGCGCAGCAAAAGACGTACGTCGATCCCACTCTGGCCGTGTTTCGCAATATGCTGCTGCTGCCAGACGTTCCGGAGATTCGTGATCATCCCGACAATGCACACGTTCCTCAGCGACTGCGGGAATTCTGGCCGGTGTACTTGCGTCGCACCGGCTGCCCCCACGGCGGGGAACTGGAGGATCGGCGGCGGACGTTCGCCAGGTATCAGGAGCTGACAGGCAAGCTGTACCGCGCTGGCGTACCACTGCTGGTCGGGACCGATTCTCCCGAACCTCACGTGCCGCCTGGCTTTTCACTGCATCAGGAACTCGAAATGCTGGTCGAATCCGGATTGCCTCCGGCAGCAGTGCTGCGCGCCGCGACTCTGACTAACGCGACGGTGCTGGGCGAAAACGAACGGCTCGGCTCGATCACGCCCGGAAAGGATGCCGACATCGTGCTGCTGTCCGCCAACCCTCTGGATAACATCCGCAATTCCAGAACCATCGAACTGGTGATTCACTCCGGAATTGTCTGCCGCCCGGCAGAACTGCTGAAACGGGTACCTCAGGATTGACAACCCGAATTGGCCGCTCACGCCGTGCTCGGGACACGTCCAGGGCGACAGCCCACATTCGGTCCGTCAGACACCAGATCCCCAGGATCGCTGCGAACTGCCGGCTTGCACGGAATCAATCAAGCGATTCCGGGAAGTGCCTGAACTCAGCCTGCCGCGGAGTGAAGAATGCGTGCCTGATCCTGCCGTGCGTCAAATCAGCTCCGCAATGGGAGAACCTGGCTGATCATCGAAGCCGTTGGCGATGTAGACCGGCCGCCCGATCGGTGACATGTAGGACTTTGCCCAGTCGATCCCCAGAGCCTTGTAGATCGTAGCGTAGACGTCACCGATGGAAACCGGACGTTCGGCGACGCAGGCTCCTCGTTCATCGCTGGCTCCGACAATTCTTCCGCCCTGAATGCCGCCTCCGCCCATCACCAGAGACCAGCAGTCTGGCCCGTGATCCCGGCCGCGGCCCGGGTTGATATCCGGCGTGCGGCCGAATTCTCCGGTGGCGATCACCACGGTCGACTCCAGCAGGCCGCGCTGCTGAAGGTCCTCCAGCAGAGCGGAAAGACTCTGATCCAGCCGCGGCGTCAGTTTGTCACGCAGCCGCTTCTCGTTGTCGCCATGCGTATCCCATTCGCCGTGCCGATAGCCGGCGGCGGTGACGAAACGACAACCGGCCTCCACCAGCCGGCGCGCCAGCAGCACGCTCTGTCCAACGCGGTCTCGTCCATAGCGTTCTCGGGTCTGTTCGGATTCCCGCGAGAGGTCAAACGCCTGTTTCACGGCGGGAGAACGAGTCATTCGCAGCGCCGCCTCGCGGAAC
>SYLK01000843.1 GCA_005809115.1 Planctomyces sp.
GCGGTGGCTCAGTCCAGCATCGACTCGGGCATCAATTCCACCAGTTCGGTCATCATGGTGGACCTCGTGCGACGATACCGGAGGGAAGCTCTTTCCGAATCACACGAACTGCGTCTTGCGCAGGTTCTGACACTGGTCATTGGTGCCATGGTGACAGCCGCCGGTGTGATGATTTCGTTCGTCCCGAAACACTACAATCTGGTCGATCTGCAGCTGAAAAGCTTCAATTGCGTCCTGGGGCCGATGGGCGCGATGTTCATGACGGGCATGCTGCTGCGGCATGTGGGGCAGACACCGGTTGTCATTGCCGGCATCACCGGCGCATTTTCCGGGCTGATGTTTGGTTTTATGGATGCGATTTTCACTCCGCTCGGCCGAATTCTGACCGGCAAAGCGGATTTCGCGGTACTTGCTCCATCACCGTTCCTGGTGATTCCCCTGTCGTGGCTCGTCACCATCACGCTGGCCTGTGTGCTGGGCTGGTTTTTTGAAGGCCCGACCGCGGATCAGGTCCGGCGGTTTACCTGGCGTGAGGTGTTACGCCCCCGATCTGAAGAAGCATAAGAATCGATCAGGCCGAGAGGTCCGGGCCGTTGGGAGTTCGCGAGCAGCAGGTGAGACGATGACTGGAGGCATGCTGAAAGTCGGATTCGTGGGAGCCGGTGCCAACACAAGGGCGCGCCACATTCCCGGCCTGAAGGCGATTCCCGGCGTCGAACTGATCGGGGTCGTCAACCGGTCGCCGGCTTCCACAGCGCGCGTGGCCGATGAGTTCGGGATTCCACGACGATACGCCCGCTGGCAGGACCTGGTGGCCGATGACGAACTGGACGCCGTGGTGATCGGAACGTGGCCCAATCTGCACTGCGAAGTCACGTGTGCCGCGCTGCGTGCCGGTCGGCATGTCCTGTGCGAAGCCAGGATGGCTCGTAATGTCGCAGAAGCTCGCCGAATGGTTGCAGCCGCGCAGGCCAGCCCGGACCTGACAGCAATGCTGGTTCCCAGCCCACTGGCGCTGGAATGCGGACCGGCGGTGTCTCAGATGCTTCAGGACGGCCTGATCGGTGAACTGCTGGAAGTTGTCGTAATCGGCGCGGATGACCAGTTCCACGACACATCACGCAGCCTGCACTGGCGTCAGGACGCGTCTCTGAGCGGCCTGAATGTTCTGGCACTGGGGATTCTGCATGAGACCATCCTGCGCTGGGTTCCTCAGCCGGAACGACTGTTTGCTCAGTCTCAGATCTTTGTGCCTGACCGGCCCGATCCGCAGGGTGCCGGTCGTGTGGCGGTCACAGTTCCCGAGAGTCTGCAGGTGCTGACGCGATATCCCGGCGGCGCACAGGGAATCTATCAGATCAGTGCGGTCGCGCTGGCCGGTCCGGGTTATCAGATTCATCTGTATGGTTCCAGCGGAACGCTGCGGATCGTGTTCGGTCAGCACGATCAGGTTTTTGCAGCAGGCGCTGGCGAAAGCGAGCTGCGACCGATCGTGATTCCGCCCGGGAAACTCGGGAGCTGGCGGGTCGAAGAGGAATTCGTTGCGGCGGTTCGCGGACAGGGAAGTGTGCGGCTGACCGACTTCGCCGCCGGGCTGCAATATATGGAATTTACTGAAGCGGTTTCTCGCAGTGCGATCGGTGGTGTTCCAGTGTCGCTGCCTTTGGCCGATGTCTCCTCGGCGGAACAGTAGGACCGGCCGGTTCCGCAGCACGGGCTGTCTGCCGCACGCTGCGGTGTTTTCTGCTCGGGATGGTCTGAGTCGAAAGAACGTCATGACACGCTGCTCGGGAACTGACGATGTCTGCACTGAGGATGTCTGAGCTGCGCACCTGTCGGATGGTGACACTGGGGTGCAAAGTCAACCAGTATGAGACCCAGCTGGTCCGAGAGGCGCTGCAGCAGCACGGATACCGTGAAGTCCGCGACGACGAACCGGCTGACCTGTGTGTCGTCAACACCTGCACGGTCACGAACCGGGGAGATTCCGAATCGCGAAAGATTATCCGGCAGCTGGCCCGCCAGAACCCGGGCACGAAGACGATCGTGATGGGCTGTTACGCCACGCGCGATCATCGGGCGGTCAGCGAGCTGCCTGGAGTGATCGAAGTGGTGACCGACAAACGCGAGCTGCCGGATGTGCTCGGTCGGTTTGGTGTGGTCGACATGCCTCACCGGATCAGTGAATTCGAGGGCCATCACCGGGCGTTCGTGAAGATTCAGGATGGCTGCATTCTGAAGTGCTCGTACTGCATCATCCCGACGGTTCGACCGGGGCTTCGAAGTCGGCGACCGGCGGAAATCGAAGAGGAAATCCGCGGTCTGGTTGACAGTGGCTACCGCGAGATCGTGATCAGCGGGATCCATGTGGGTCACTATGGCATCGACAGTCATCGCCTGGCACCGGGGGACCGTCCGGAGCGTCTGTGGCAGCTGCTGCGGCGACTGGACCGGATTCCCGGTCACTGGCGCATGCGTCTGTCCAGCATTGAATCGGCGGAACTCAGTGACGACTTCATCAGCGCGGCTGCGGACTGCGAGCACCTGTGTCCGCATTTTCATCCGGCTCTGCAGAGCGGCAGCGATACCGTCCTCACACGCATGCGGCGGCGATATCGCATCGACCGTTTTCTGGATCGACTGCACCAGATTCGCGACAGGCTGGGCCACGATCCTGCGTTTTCCACCGATATCATTGTGGGATTTCCCGGCGAGACGGAAGCGGAGTTTGCTGAAACCCTGCGGACCTGCCGGAACGCCGGTTTTATGAAGATCCACGTCTTCCCGTTCAGTCGGCGGGACGGGACAGTCGCCGCCACGATGCCGGATCAGTTGCCGCCCCAGGTAATTCAGCAGCGTGTGGGTGAACTGAGCCGGCTCGAACGTGATCTGGCGCTGGAGTACTACCGCCGCCGGCTGACGTACGAAGGAGACTCCGGGGAAACGCTGGAAGTTTTTGTGGAACGGATGTCCGACAGCAGGCCGGGATTCGTCAGGGGCAGCGACCGCCGGTATATTCCGATGGAAGTCCCGGGAGCGGTGCAGGATGCCGGCCAGTTCGTGACCTGTCGCCCGGTCACGGCAGACCGAGACGGAATTGTGGCCGTGCGTGAACTGGCTGTCCTGCCGCTGCAGCCATCGACCGACTCGAAGGCGATCACATGGGTCAGCTGATAGCGATCGAAGGAATCGACGGTTCAGGAAAGGGTACTCAGTCCGCCCGACTGACGCAGGCGCTGACAGCACGAGGATTTCGGACAGCGCTGCTGCAGTTCCCGCGGTATGGCGCTACGAATTTTGGCACAGCCATCGGCGAATTCCTGAACGGGCAGTTCGGGTCACTCGAACACGTGCATCCGCAGCTGGCATCCGTGCTGTACGCCGGTGATCGTTTCGAATCAAAGCCGCTGCTGCTGTCCCTGCAGTCGGAAAATGACGTCGTCGTGCTGGATCGCTTCGTCGGCTCGAATCTGGCTCATCAGGCTGCCAGACTGGAAGGTGAACAGCGGCGGCGCCTGATTGACTGGATTGAACGCGTCGAATTCGGTGTGTTCGGACTGCCGCAGGCGGACCTGACGATTCTGATCGATCTGTCGACAACCTGGAGCCGCGAGCTGGTCAGTCGCAAACCAGCACGTGATTACACGTCACGCACCGCGGACCTGCTGGAAGCCGACACCAGCTACCTGGAACACGTCCGTCGCTGTTATCTGGACATCGCCGCAGAACGCAGCAACTGGTTTGTCGTCGGCGGGATGACGGAACAGGGTGAACTCAGAACCGTCGAGGAAATCGGCGACGATATTCTGCAGATTGTCCTGCCGTCAATTGCCGGCCAGCCCACATAAGGACCAGCCCACATAAGGACCAGCCCACATCAGGACCAGCCACTTTAAGTGCCTGCGACGTGACCGCGAAGTGGCTGCCCGACCTGTCTCAGACCGATGGATCGTCGCAGACCGCGATTGCTTCAATCTCGATCAGCAGATCTTCGAAGGCGAAACCCGAAACCCGAATTGCCGTGACGCAGGGACCCGGCTCCGGATAGAACTCACGCTGCACCCGTGCGATCGTGGCTCTGGCGTCGGCGATCAGCTGCCAGTCATCTGGCGCATAGTAATAAATCCAGAGCTTCGCGACGTCGCGTTCATCCAGTCCGCCTTCGCCCAGCACTGCCCGGATGAACTGAAAGACATTGCGAGTCTGCGTCTCAAGGTCGCTGCCCACAGCTCTGGCCTTGTTGTCGGCGGAGATCTGGCCACCGATAAAAGCCAGATTCCCGATCTTCCAGCCCTGCGTGAACTGTGTGCCGGGGATGCTCCAGTCCCAGTGGTTTTCCGGCTGCAGTCGCTGCTTCTCTTCCCCCAGCATCCCGATGCCTTCAACCTGAATCAGTTCTTCCGTACAGGGAAATCCGGTGATCCGCAGACCGGCTCCGGCTGCTGACGGAACGGACATATACCGTCGCCGGACATTGGTCATCTTCTCCCAGTAATCCGTGACTTCGCGGCCCTGACCAAAGAATCGGAAATACGTATTCTGCCGCATCAGGCTGTGCCGATCACCGCCGGCGGCC
>SYLK01000844.1 GCA_005809115.1 Planctomyces sp.
CGAACGCGACTGCGCAAATCCGGCACGATCCCCGGTTCGGATGAAGGCGGCACTCCCTCCGGATTCTTTACCGGAGCCACCGGAATTACTGTGTACCGGGGTGATGCCTGGCCAGACGAGTATCGCGGCCAGTTGTTTGTTGGTGAAGTGGCCAACAATCTGGTCTATCGTGCACGCACCGAAGTCCGGGGCATCGGGTTGACCGCGGAGCGTGCCGATCCCGCAGCGGAATTCCTGGCGTCTTCCGACAACTGGTTCCGACCCGTACAGTTTGCGAACGGTCCTGACGGCAATCTGTACGTGATTGATATGTACCGCGAGCTGATCGAGGGCGCCGCATTTCTCGCCCCGCAGATTCTGAAGCACATGGACCCCAGTGCCGGTTATGACAAGGGGCGAATCTATCGAATAGCCCGGGACGGATTTCGGCCGCGGGCTGTTCCTTGTCTGGCTGATCTGTCGTCGCCGGAACTGGTGCGATTCTTCGAGCATCCGAACGGCTGGCACCGGGATACAGCTTCGCGGCTGATCTGGCAGCGACAGGATCCTGCAGCCGTGGCGTCTCTGCGCGGACTGGCGCGGAATTCCAGTTCGGCACTGGCTCGAGTCATGGCGTTGTACGCCCTGCGTGGAATGGGCGCACTGGATGCGGCCGATGTCCTCCTCGCACTGCAGGCGTCGGCTGCCGGTTCTGCTGACGGAGCAGGCTCGATCGAGTCAGAAGTTCACTCGCTGCGACTGGCCGAGGTGTTTCCGGCCGATATGGACGTGCGCGACGCGGTGATCCGGGCGGCGGCGGACGAAGACCTGCGCGTGCGGTATCAGGCGGCGTTCTCGCTGGGCGCGTTTCCGGGAGATGCCGCGACCGGTGCATTGCGCGACCTGGCGGTTCGCGACGGAAGTGATTCGTGGATGCAGCTGGCGATCCTGAGTTCCATCGGTGAACGGCGCGGGACGTTCACAGGGGCATTGCTGCAGGACAGGGAGATCCGCCGGCAGCCGCACGTCCGCAGTATAATTACCGCAGCGGCCACACGGATCGGAGCATCCGGTGCAGAGCAGGATCTGGATCAGTTCCTCGGCCAGCTGGACGTCATCGCCGCCGACAGGGAAGATCCGGCAGCAGCTGCGGAACTCGTCCGGGGTATTGTCAGTCGACACCCGGCGGTGAGTCCGCTGCTGGCAAAGTCGAAGTATCGCAGTGTCCGGGAACTCCTGCAGCGCAGCATTCATGACGCTGTGTCAGTGGCTCGGGATTCGCAGAAACCGCCCGAAGAACGAGCAGATTCCGTCAGATATCTGGCCGCCGGTCCGTACGCCGATCTGCAGGACATCTTCACCTCACTGCTGCAGTCGCGTGAGCCGCAGCCGGTTCAGGCCGCAGCCCTGGAGGCACTGGCACGATTCGATGAAGTCACGGTGCCTGGTCTGATCATTCGCGCCTGGCCGGCACAGACTCCTCAGCTGCGGGCGAATTCCCTGGAGACGCTGTTCACTCGCACGCAATGGATCATCGCGTTCCTTGATGCCGTGGAAGCGGGTGACATCGCTCGAGGGGAGGTCGACGCGGCTCGAGCAGCCCTGCTCCAGCAGCATCGCGACCCGACTGTGCAGTCCAGGGCACAGGCGTTGTTCTCCGGAAACGCTCTGGCGCGACGGCAGGAAGTTGTTGACGCCTATCAGCCGGCTCTCGCCATCACCGGTGATATTGAGCGTGGACGACAGCATTTTCGAAAAACCTGTGCCGCCTGCCACCGACTCGAGGCGTTTGGTGAGTCGATCGGTGCGGAGCTGAACGCAATCCGCGACCGGGGAATGGCCGCGGTGCTGCTGAATGTGCTGGATCCCAATCGTGAAGTAAAACCGCAGTTCCTCACCTACGTCGTCGTGCTGGAGTCCGGTCGGACCATGACCGGCATGATCGCCGCCGAGACCGCCACAAGTCTGACTCTCCGCAAGCCGGACAATACCAGCGAAACCGTCCTGCGTGTGAATATCGACGAACTGAAGAGTACCGGCCTGTCCTTCATGCCGGAAGGCCTCGAGAAACAGGTGTCGGTCAGTGACATGGCCGATGTTCTGGCCTATCTGAACTCGATCAAATGAACGGAACCTGGATCATGAGACGCGTTGTTACGGGACCCGATATCATCTGTCTGCTACTGGTGCTGCTGGGAATGGCGCTTCCCCACGGAACAGGTGTGCGGAGCCTTGCGGGCGATGTCCGGGACATTCCGGCGTATATCGCCCATACGGCTGCCGGAACAGGGGCGGATTCCAGCAATGGCTCGCGGGGTACGGCTGCGGAAATGAATCTCGCTCAGCCATTTGGCGTCGAATTCGGCCCGGATGCATGCCTCTATATCACAGAGGTCGGGCACCACCGCGTGTGGCGGCTGGATCTTGCGACCGACCGCATGACTGTTGTTGCCGGCAACGGACAGAAGGGATACACGGGGGACGGGGGACCGGCGACGGCTGCGGCCATGAACGAGCCGTACGAAATTCGGTTCGATGCGGCCGGGAATCTGTTCGTCGTGGAAATGATGAATCACATCGTTCGCAGGATCGACCGGAAATCCGGCATCATCACCACGGTTGCCGGCACCGAAACCAGCGGATTTTCCGGCGATGGCGGGCAGGCGACATCCGCAATGCTCGCCAGCCCTCACGGAATCGTGTTTGATGGTGCCGGGCGACTTTATATTGCGGACATCGGCAATCATCGCATTCGACAGGTCGATCTCAACAGCGGCCTGATTACCACGCTTGCCGGAAACGGCAGAATCGTACCTCCGACTGACGGCGGCATGATCTCAGGCAGTCCTCTGCCCGGCCCCCGTGCCCTCGCCGTGACCGGTGAGTCGCTCTGGGTCGCGCTGCGGGAAGGCCATGCCCTGTGGCGCATTGATCTGGCTGCCGGGACGCTGCATCACGTTGCCGGAGCCGGTCAGCCGGGGTTCTCAGGCGACGGAGGTCCGGCGAAATCCGCCACGTTGAATGGGCCAAAAGGCCTCGCGGCCGATGCGGCCGGGAATCTGGTGATCGTCGATTCAGAAAACGATGCCGTCAGGAGGTATGATGTTCGCCGTCAGATGATGACCACGATCGCGGGACACGGCAAGAGCGGCCGGTTCGACGGTGACGGTGGTCCGGCCACGAAAGCCAGCTTCTCACAGCCGCATGGCATCTGCGTGGCGGCAGACGGAACTGTGTTCGTGGCAGATACCCTGAACCATCGCATCAGATCGCTCAGCCTGGCTCAACCATAGATTCTTCGTCGGAGAACGCGAATGACCAGCTGCCGACGTGAAGCCGCCGACAACCCCTATGTGCCACTCGACAAGGCGATTGACGAGATGGCCCGGAAAACACCCCGCAGCTTCGGACTGCCGGAGACTCTGGTCATCGTGGGGGTGGCAGTGACCCTGTTGGCGATTATCCTGCCACCCGTGAACTCCAGCGTCAGCCGCGAACGAATTCCGGCGGCATTCCACCGACAAACGCCGTCTCATGGTCGCTCCGACTCGGATCACTCTCCCGGAGCGGCATCGACCGCTGCGACAGCAATGCAGCAGGGTGACGGACGATGACGGTGCGGAACTCGGATTTTGTGCCAGGCCAGAGGAAACATGCACGTGACTGAAGCTCAGCGAATTCTGGTAACGGGTGGCTGTGGTTGTATCGGAGTGCCGACTGTCCGATGGCTGCTGGCGAACACCCCTGGTGAGATCGTGGTTGGCAGTCGTGAAGTCAGTGCACAGCGAACGCAGCGGCTCTTTCCGAATGATGACGGCAGCAGGCTGAAATTCGTCGGGCTGGACGTCCGAGAGCGGCAGCAGCTGGAAGACGTTCTGGAAACCAGCGAGATCACTCACGTGATCCATCTTTCCGGCCTGCAGACACCGGACTGCAACGCGCACCGTGACCTGGGTCTGCAGACGAATCTGGCCGGGACGCAGAATCTGATTGAGGCGATCAAGTCGCGTCGGCGATCGCTGCAGCGATTCGTCTTCGCCAGTTCGATTGCCGTCTACGGCCCCCGCAATTCGTACCAGGGCACTCGAGTGCCCATGCTGGCGGAACCAGCTCCGGTCAACGTCTACGGAGCATGGAAGCTGGCTGGCGAACATATCTCGCGGGTCTTCAGTCTCGAAACCGGAATTCCCACGATCAGCCTGCGTCCGGGTGTTCTGTTTGGTCAGGGGCGGGACGCCGGAATGACGGCCACTCCCACAACGGCGATGAAAGCCCTGGTTCTCGGGAAGCCCTTTGAGATTCCGTTTCGCAGTCGCCAGGATTATCTGTACGCCACCGATGTGGGTGCAGCCTTTGGCCATGCCGTGACGGCACCGTTCGCCGGATACGGTGTGTTCACTCTTCCGGCCTGGACGGCTGATACCGCGGAGTTCATCGCCGTCATGCGCCGGGCCGCGGTGGCTGCCGGACTCGACGAAAACTTTGCCATCACGGCAGGGACGGCCGACGTTCCCTTCATCTGTGATCTGGAATTTGAGCCATTCCTTCAGGCCTTCCCCGGAACCCCTCATACTCCGCTGGCACGTGCCATCCAGGAATCTCTGAGCGTCTTCAGCCAGCAGCGGGACCACGGCTGGCTGAAACTCTGACGAACCGGTACAGCCACGGTGAACGGCGTTTCGCATGTCTCGCCGGCGAGACGCTGGCAGTGCCAGGCCCCGGCGGAGGCCGGTCGCGGCATCGCGGTTGTTACGACATCACCATCCAGACGGCTTTGAGATATTCGGTTTCCGCGCAGGTGGAAATGACGGGGTGGTCCGGTGCGGCGCCTGTGCGGGCAATGATCTGCAGTGTACGGGATGCGTAAGTTGCGCCGCGTGTTTCCGTCTCCGGTGAGAGTTCGTCACCGCTCTGGCGGGATGCGGCGATCAGCAGTTCCAGAAACGCCGACTCGGACAGCAGGCCGGCACAGCAGCAGCTCAGCAGCAGCCCGCCGGGTTTCACCAGTCGCATGGCCAGCCGGTTCAGCGCAAAGTGTTTCCGCGTTCCCTCCTCGATTTCCTGACGCGTCCGGATCAGTTTAGGCGGATCGAGGCAGACGACGTCGAACTGTCGTCCGTTGCGGATCAGTTCCCTCATATAACTGAAGGCGTCGGCCTGCACGAACCGAATCCGCGCCTGATTCAGATTGGCATTCTCCCTGGCCAGTCGGAGCGGTTCTTCATCGATGTCGGCCCCGATCACCTCGCCTGCTTTTCCCAGAACGGCCGCCTGAACTGCAAATCCCCCTGTGTAGCAGCAGAGATCCAGAACGCTGCGGCCTTCACAGAAGGCTGCCAGCCGCCGCCGGTTCTCCCGCTGATCACAGAAAAACCCGGTCTTGTGCCTGCCGTCGAACCGCACGCGGAAACGAGTGCCGTATTCGTGGATCACCACTTGAGTCGGGCAGTTTTCAGAATTCAGTTCCGGCGGAG
>SYLK01000845.1 GCA_005809115.1 Planctomyces sp.
ACCGCGCCAGGCGCGGCCCTCCAGGAGATCCGCGAACGTCTGGGGGGGCCGGAACAGATCAAAGTTACTTTCATCCCACACGAACGATCCCACCACGCCGGCGTCGCTGTTGACCCCGGCTCCGAACATCAGACGCCCCGTTCGTCCTTCGCTTGCCTGCACATCAATATCCACCCACCCGGGCGGTACCGCATTGAACTGCTGACGATAGGGACTGCCTTCCAGAATCGGATCGGTAGGACGAGGGACTGCTTCGTCAGGGAAACCGCCCGGGTTCTGAGCCCGGATGACCGGTCCGTTGCCGTCGTCGCTGCCGGAGTCCGCCGAAACAAAACCGTCACTGTCGCTCCCGAAAAATTCGCCCGGTGCCACCCCGCGAAATCCCAGAATCTCGGATCGAAGCACGGGTTTCGCCATCTGATGCAGACTGTGTTCAGCCGGCGGAATCTGATTTTCGTGACCCGCTGGTCGCACGCTCTGCGGTACAGCCGGACGTGCCAGCGGCATCTGTTGCACCACCGGGCGATCATCCGGGTTGTCCGCCGCCGCACTGTTCGCCGCCGCACTGTTCGCCGCCGGACTGTTCGCCGCTGGACTGTTCGCCGCTGGTCCGACGTGCCCCCCTGTCGGACGCTGCTGCAGCGCGATGGTGTGGCTGGCCGCCTGAAACTGGCCGTGAGCAGGCCGCGGGATCCCGGAGGAATTTCCTGCAGGGGAATCCGCTGATCGCGACTGCGGACTGCGAATCGCGGCGAATTCCTCCGGGAATTCTTCCGCCCCGCTGAGAATTCTTGCTGCCGACTCGGCCGTATAGCGGGAGAACCGGTCGGTCCAGGTGGGCACGGGACCGGCACCAGGCGGCGCCTGACTCTGACCTCGCAGCGTGCGAGATGCCGAGGAGAACATCATTTCTCCGGGGTCAACCGGTCTGACATCGAAGGCGATACCAGGTTCAAACAGACCGCTGCCGCTCAGCCGTGACTTACCGCGGCGAATGCGGTCCGGGACGGCCAGATCGCCCGGCGCAACCTGCATGCGGTCCAGTACGACCGTGTGCTTGGTGTGGGGATAGTCGCCGTCATACATCACGTTGATTTCGCGAATAAATCGCGGTCTGTCCTCGTCAATTTCAAACACCAGGTCAACAATCCCCGGCTCTTCCGTAAAATGCGGAACCGGGTTCACTCGGGCGAAATAATGTCCCAGGTCTCCGTAATACTTGAGCATCCGGCGGAGGTCTCTGGAGAGCGGCTGGGCGTTGAAGTAGTCACCGGAATTCAGTTTCGATTCACCCTTCAGCTGCGCCGTGGGGATGACGTCATTTCCCTGATAGCGAATATCACGAACCTTGTAGCGGACACCCTCCTTGATGGTGAAGTGCAGATCAACCGAGGCCCGGTCCGGAGAGAATCGTGGTTCGACGCGGACTTCCGCGTCGAAGAATCCCACGCTGCGATAGAACTGCTTCAGGGCTTCCGTGTCCTGCGGCAGTGTTTCAGGGTGATAGAGTCCGCCGATCCCGGGGAAGCCCGGGATCTCTCCCAGAAGCGCTTCCTTCGAGGCCAGGTTCTTTTTCAGATCTCCGTTGTTCCAGAAATCATTCCCTTCGAAGGTGCGATGCTGTACCCGCACCTTCGGGCCTTCGTCAATCCGAAATACGATCTCACGTTCGCCCGGATTGCCGCCTTTTTCGAGCGTGACCTTCACGAAATAGAATCCCTTGTCGCGATACTCCTGCTCGATGCGGTTCACCGCCTGCCGGTTGGCCTCGTGATCAAACGGGCTGCCTGCCTTCAGGCCGGTCCAGGACTGCAGGTGCTTGAGTTTCACTTTCCGATTTCCCAGGAAGGTGACCTTCTGCACGATGGGTCGCTCGTGGACGGTAAAGATCAGCACCGTCCCCTCCGGAGTTTCCTCAAAACGCTTTTCCACGCTGAAGAACCAGCGCGTCCCCATCAGAGAGCGAATGTCTTCCCGAATCTGCCGTTCGGTCAGGGACCGGCTGGGCTGCGTCTGGATTTTCTGCAGAATCACAGATTCGGGAATGGTTTCATTCCCCTCGATTTTCACAGCCACGACAGTGCGCTGCACATCGTCCTGCGCCCGCAGCGTCGCTGCCGCACAAAGCGTTGCTCCCGCCAGCGCCAACAGTCCCAGCCCCGGCCAGAGCGGCCGAAAGCAGAAGGGACGCGGTAACTTGGGAGCCGTGGTGGGCATGTTCGCACTCAGGTCTGAATCGATCCCCTCATCATGGACAGGTCGAAACCTGACGGATGGGATACTCGATCCGGGCGGTTTGAGATCACAGGAGAGGCGTGGAGCGGACAGGACAGCTGAAGGGCGAAACTCGGGATCTCACGCAGATTCATGTCTGATGGGAAGCCGGGCGAACCGCACCCCAGGGGCTAAGCCCGCGTAGCATTGCACAAAACCGTCAAGAGACTCAATACGAAGATTCTCTCCGGCGATCTCCTGCAGCAACTTCTCCGCGAGAGACCCCCTCGCCGTGTCGACTTTCGACGAGAATCGCCGGTCCGATCTTTCGGAGCTGAAAACACTCGGACCCACTGCGGCGGTTTCTGCCATTCCGGCCACAACGGAATGGATCAGGCCGCTGCGGCACTTGCCTGCCGCACAACCTCTGCCTGAAATTCCGTCGACTGATGGACAAACACGTCCCGCGACGGGAACGGAATTGTAAAGCCGCGGTCGTCGAATCCCAGCTTGATTTTTTCCGTCAGAGCGAAACGCGTGTCCCAGTAGTCCTTTCCGGCAACCCATGGCCGGACAAAGAAGTTGACACCGCTCTCGGCCAGCTCGGAAACCGCCACCACCGGAACCGGATCCTTCAGAATGCGACTGTCTGACTGGACCAGCTCTTCGAGGAAGGACTTCACAGCCCGCAGATCGTCGTTGTAGCTGCAGCTCACGACAAGGTCGATCCGGCGTCGCGGCTCGGCGGAAAAGTTCTGGATCGTTCCGCTCGTAATGGTTCCGTTCGGGACAAAAATCCGCACATTGTCGGGCGTCAGCAGCATGGTGCTGAATATCTGGATATCAACAACTTTCCCGCGAATGCCCCCGATCTCCACCACTTCGCCGACTCGGAACGGCTTGAAGAATACCAGCAGGACGCCGGATGCGAAATTCCCCAGCGATCCCTGAAGGGCCATGCCGACCGCAAATCCCGCTGCCGCCAGAACGGCACTCAGAGAGGTCGTGTCCACACCCAGGCACCCCAGTGATACGATGCACACCGTGGTCAGCAGCGTCATATACACCACGTTGCCGCCGAATCGACACAGCGTCTCGTCCAGCTTCGCACGCAACGCGACCTGCATCAGCATTCCTGTGACGACGCGGGCCAGCATTCGCCCCACAATAAAGACCAGAAGCGCCTTCAGCAGGATCGGACCGTACTCACTCAACCTCGCAAGAATCCCATCCAGCGTCACTGACGATCGGACCGCTGTCAGGATCCGGTCCAAAAAACTGGCCGGAGCACCACCGCCTGCTGCCGTCTCGCCCGATACTCCGGCCACGTCCCCGGACAGGGATTCGGCCTGAAATGCAAACAGCACACACCGTGAAACAATCCCGCGCCAGCATTCGCAAAACATAAGACTCGTCCCTGAATCTTCTCTGTGCCAGATCCACGGCCCCGGCGGTCAATGCCGTCAGGCCGGATTCCAGGGGAATCTAAGAATTCCTGGCGACTGCGTAAACACGAGCTTTTCCGGCCGTGCCTGTCGCCGGGGCTGTTTTGTTGAAACAGGGGCTGGCTGGGGGGTCTGGGAAGATGTCAGTCCGCGTCACCTGGTGCCGTGGCAGTTCGCGCTGGTTCCCCACAGGTTCGCGACGCAGGTGCGATGAAGTGAGTGAACGACAACGCAGGAACCGGCAGAAACGGCTCGAAGCGGGAACGACTGTGATCAGGATGATCATGACGGACCTCCACAGGCTGCGTAACTGATGTTGGACCAACTGCAGGGATCCAGGGTCCGGATTGACCTGGAAAGCGTCGGCGACGTAATGTAGCTGTCGAATGGAATCAGAATCAGCAGGAGCAACGCTGTGGCTATGTGCAATCAAATCATGACGATCCTGGCGATGCTGGTGTTCGTGAAATCACAGTGCGCCGCCGACGAGTTTCCCCGTGGTGGTGCGTCAGTTGGCGGCACCAGTGGCATCCTGCAGTCGGGTGCTCAGTCCGGGCGGTTTTTCACCGAATCGCCCGCTGAGGACAGCCATGCGAGACTGGTGCGGCCTGCGGCTGGCTCGGGCGCGGCAGGTGCTCCGGGATTTCCGGTTGGCCGTGCGAGTTATTCCGGACGGCGAGCCTCCAGCAGCCCTGTGACGGCTCCTCGGGTTGCGGGTCCCCTGGACGTCGACGTTCCGCGTCCGGTGAGCGGCGAAAAGATTCAGGACCGCATCCTGCCGAGTCCGGCGATGCCGGGTGTCAGTTCCGGGCGGATTTTTCGGAGTGCGGGCGATCCCCTTGATCTGCAACTGGCGCCCCATCCGCAGAATCGGTCGGTCGGGGAATGGTTCGCAGTCGATGAGGTCGTGACCATTCGTTCTCAGGATCCCTTCATCCCGGTACCACTTCCGCAGAGTCAGCCGGGCAGTGAAAGATCTGAGATCGACGCGGTCATTACAGTGCGATACGAGAACCCCGTGACGGTTCGAGCGATCCGTGCGATGAGCGGCACCCAGGCGGTGCAGCTGTTCGCCGAAGTGTCCGCGAAAATTGATGAGAGGTCCCTGGAGCAGCCGAGTTATGACGTTCGTGTTCGTCGCGCCCTGCGGAATCTGACGATTGCCCTGGAAAATCAGGCCTTTGTGCACGGCCTCGGGCTGACCACGGAATCATTTCGTCTGGATGCGTTTCGTAATGCGCTGTCTCGTCTGGCAGCAGCCGGTCAGATTCGAGACTATCAGGAGGCCTACCGGGTACTGACTGCCGTCATCAGGCATGCGCAGAATATCCCGGGGCTGACTCCGGGAGTCGTGGGTTTTGAATTTGCGAATTCGAGCACTGATACGCTGGATCTGTTCTCGGGACTCGAGCTGGCGGACCCGGGTCTGAGCAGGGGAACCGGGAGGCAGGGCAATCAGAACGATCTCCTGAAGGAGCAGATTGTGGGGATCGGCATTGAGGTCCGGGAACATGCTCAGGGCCTGATTGTGGTGAGGCCGCTGCGGGGCGGTCCGGCGGCAGAGGCGGGAGTGGAATCCGGTGACATCATTCTGAGCATCGATGGCCGGATCACTCAAGGCATGAAGCTGGCGGAGAGTGTGGACCTGATGAGCGGCCCTGATGGCAGTGAGGTCAGACTCCGCGTTGATCGCGACGGGCGTGGTGAGCGTGAATTCATGCTGACTCGTCGCACGGTCCGGGTGTGGACCGTGAACGACATCCGGCTGCTGGACGGCACCAGCGTCGGTTACTTCAGCCTCACCCGCTTCTCGCAGGGGTCCCCCGGGGAAGTCGATGATGCACTTGACAGTCTGCACAGACGGGGAATGAAATCGCTGATCATGGACCTGCGTGGCAATCCGGGCGGGCTGCTGACGACGTGCGTTGAGATCAGCGACCGGTTTGTGCCCTGCGGAACGATTGTGGTCACGAAGGGTCGACTGCGGAGTGACAACATGCTGCAGGAGGCGACATACTCACGGACCTGGAACGTGCCGCTGGTTGTCCTGATTGATCACGACAGTGCCTCAGCCAGTGAAATTCTGGCAGCAGCGATTCAGGAGAATCAGCGGGGACTGGTGGTCGGCAGTCGCTCGTACGGAAAGGGTTCCGTTCAGACGCACTTTCCGCTGAGTTCGATTGAAGGCGATCTGCGACTGACCACGGCCCTGTTTTACTCGCCCAGTGGCCGCAAAATGTCCGGGAGCGGTGTGATGCCGGATGTCGCGGTCGACGATCAGGACGGGGTCCTGAACGGTGACGCTGTTCTGGCAGAGGCCCGGCGCGTGGCGCAGAGTCAGACACTCAGGGAGCTGGCGAAAGCCGCCGGCACCTGCCAGCCGCGGAATCCGCCGGCTGTCAGGAGTTCATTCCTGGACGACATTGTGGACCCGATTCATCCGGGAACGAGGGTATTCTGACGGCACACCGCTGGTGAGTGCTGGTTCCGCGCTGTTTCGCCGACCTGGATGCAGGTGTGGCAGAACCGTCACAGTTCATTCTGCCGGAAGCGGGACAGGTCGATGCGTGGCTGCTGCTGCAGACTGTCCAGGGCGTTGTCCCGATCAGCGCTCAGCGTCGCGGCGCGATTTCCGAAGAAGTCGGACATCTCGACGATGGCCGGGCCGAGCAGAAAC
>SYLK01000846.1 GCA_005809115.1 Planctomyces sp.
CGGCCTTTTCGGCCATCCGGGAATTGCTGCCGGTTTCCTGGTACCGGTTTCCCCTTTCCCCTTCATGGCACCGGTTTCCTGGTACCGGTTTCCCCTTTCCCACCGGTTTCCCCTACAGGTTTCCCTCACGGTACCGGTTTCCCTCACGAACGGCACCGTGGCAGCTCAGCCGGTGACCATGAAGGCCGGTGAATCGCTGCGACTGCATTTAGGCGCGTATTTCCACGACGGTGACACCGCTGCGGCCGACGTCGCCGACATCTATGGTCAATTTCTGAAAGCCTCCGAGACAGGTCCATGACAGGTCAGGTGCATAACAGGACCGTTCCGAATTCTCGGACTGTGTGGCTGTCGGCGCAGCGAGTGCCGGTTTCCGTCAACGGCATTGCCACGGCACTACACGATCGTGAAATCGACAGATGTGCTCCACGGTGCGGTCGTGCCCCCGCTGATAGCCTGAATCCAGACTCGATAGTTGCCCGCGGCCAGGTTGCCAGTGAGTGTGAAGCTTTGGGTCGTCGTTGATCCGCTGGTCGTGCCCGTTGTCTGGAATATGACCTTTTCCTGGAGGCCCGGTTTATTCACCCAGATCAGGTATCGCGTCGCTCCGTCGACCTTCCTCCACGAAATCACCGGACGCTGGCTGGTGGTCGAGCCGACAGGGCTGAGCACCGTGGTGCGGCCCTCTGTGTTGATGTCAACTTCCCTGCTCCAGACCGCCGCGCCGGTAGCTCGTACCCAGTAACGGTACGGGCCGGGTGGCAAAGGTGGCCAGGTGAAGCTGGTCGACGCGATGCCCCTCTCGTGCAGTACTGTTGCGTTCCCATTGCGGTTCCACACGTAGACTTCATAAGAGGCCGCGCCAGGCACCACCTTCCAGGAGATCGTGGGAGTCGTGTCGAACGTGGGATTGAATCCGGCGATGATTCCAGGCACCTGAGTTGATGTGTAGGGCAGCCCGACCGACCAGGCAGCTTTCAGTCCGTCGGCCGCGATGCCTCGAACCCACACCTGATAGCGGCCGTTGGGCAACTGTGGCACGTAGCTCGTGGCAGACACCCCCGTGTTGCCGTTGATATGCGACGTCGATGTATCAAGTCGATCAACCCAGACTTCGTAAATCGCGGCTCCCTTCATCTCTGGCCATGAAATCTGAGGAAACCCGGTCGAAAGATCCGTCGTGACAGTGTTCAGCGGGATGGCCGTGTTAATCGCAAAGTTCCGGGCCGCCGACCAGGGCGACGCAGGCGTATCGACATCACCCAGGGCTCTGACCCAGATCGTAAAGTTGCCAATGCCAAGGTCGCCCGTTGGCGTGAACGATGTTCCGGCGACCTGAGTCAGCACCACCGGGTTCTGGTTGGTGGATCGGTTTCGAATCCAGACCTCATAACACGTCGCATTGGCGATGGAGTTCCATGAAAACGATGGACGCTGTGACGGGGTGGTGGCGGGAGATGCGGCAATCACCGGTGTTGCGAGCTGCGTACCCATCCGAAGCACGAAGGGCTCGCGGCCGACAGTCGGATTCTCCGCCATGAACAGAAAGCTCGAAGTCGACATCTGCACGAAGTTGTCGGGAGAATTCACTACGGTCGTATTGACCAGCGAAGTGCCGTTCGCCGTGCCATTGGACAAAAACGGATTAAAGGCACTCGTTGCGGGATTGACGCCCGCAAAGAACAGAAGCCCGTTTGCGTTCGCAAGGCCTCGCGGTGATCCGTGGCCGCCGCCCGGGACAAGATCCTTCACCAGAGTCGTTCCGTTCGCAGTGCCGTCGGAGCGCCACAGCTCCTGACCGCTGCTGCCGTCGTTCGCCGAGAAATACAGCGTGGAACCAACAGCCGTCAGATATTCAGGAAGTCCAGATCCGACTCCGGGCTGAATATCGCTGACGAGCACTGTTCCGCCGTTCGTGCCATCGCTCTTCCACAGTTCACTTCCATCCGAGGTTGTGAAGCCGCTGAAGTAGAGCGTCCCGTTGACGCTGGTCAGCCATTCGGGGTTCATCGCGATTTGTCCCGATGTCTGAACGGCTACCGGTGTCGAGGCGGCGGATGGCATTTTCCACAGTTGCACGGTGCCGGAGCCGCTGGCGCGAGCAGCGAAGTATAGAGTCGAGCCAACCTGACGGAATCCACTGATCGAAATCGGTGCGTCCGGGATTTGAACCAGCGTGTGCGTTGTGGAATCGATCTTCCACAAGGTCCTCGACAGGCCGACACCATCCGCGCTGAGGAATAGTGTGCCATTAAACAGGACGGTCTGACCAAATCCGCCGTCAGCGAAACCGCCATTCATCCTGATGGTGCCGGCCGGCGTTCCATCTGACCGCCAGAATTCCCCCGACGTTGACATCAGTCCGGATCGATAGAAGTAGGTGGTTGAGTCGACAGTCCCCAGAACCGTGTCGACTCGATTGGCGGACAACAATACCGTACCCGGAACTGTTCCGTCTGAGGCATAAAGACTGCGAACACCCGCTGGACTTGTCGCTGTAAAAAACAGCTTGCCATTGGCGACGTGGAAATTGGACGGAAAACTGCCCGCTGCGCCGGTTCGCAGATCAAGGAAAAGCTGAGTGTTCAATTCCGTGCCGTCGGTCCGCCAGATCTCGCTTCCGACAGTTCCGTCGTTCGCTGCAAAGTATCGGAGTCCGTTTAGCTGAACGAACTCCGTCGACTGCCCCGCCGGAAAAGCTCCGCTGTCAATTCCGAGTTTCGTGTCTTTCAGCACCCCAACGGTTGCCGCGAGCAGCGTTCGGCACTCCAGTGTTTCGACAGGAGCAGATCGCATTCGTCGAGTTCTTCGACGGCCCGCGATGCCCGGGAAGACACTGTCGAGGAATTGACGGTTCATCAATACAGTCTCACGTCCCGCGTGGAATGGGTGTGGACGGGACTTCTTCATTCATTATCGGACTCATGGATCTGATTTCAAGAAGAAAAATAGAATTTCCAGAGATCCCTGGATCGCTGTAATGAGCGTTTGCTCGATGTGCTTTCAGGGAGCGAAGAAGAGCCACTGGCTGATCATCCAGAAGCGTCGCCTGAAGAACGGCGAAATCGGGGCGGTCGTCACTTCGATCGAGGAACTCAATGAAGGGTGCATTTTGGTGTTGCGTATGTGAAAAGTCGCGTTTATGCCGTGTCTTTTGAGGTTTTGGATTCGAGTTCAGAATTGCTGCTCATGGGCTGGGGTGTCCATTGCCACCCTGTAAGGCTAACGGACTTTCGGC
>SYLK01000847.1 GCA_005809115.1 Planctomyces sp.
AACTTGCCCAGCGTCCCGACGTCAATGATGCCCACGTTGTCCCGAACGGCCCGGACTTCCGCCAGAATGGCGTCTTCTCGCGATCCTCCCTGGGCCGGATAGTAAGCCGGACGCTGCCACGCTCCGGCGCTCAGGAACACCGCGCCGGCCTGTCGGTGCAGATGGTGCATCGCCGTATGGCGGTGCGGATGGAAACTGCGCCCTGCCAGATGCGAAAACGGAACCGGATGAAAAAACGGACGTGACGTGGTCGTGCCGGTCTGCTGAATGCTCTGGCCGCGGATATTTGCCAGCACGCGGACACCGTTCAGACTGGCCACCTTTCCCTGACTGGGCCCCATCCCCAGCGTGGTGTAACGCTTCAGCAGCTCGATACTGTCGAAGCCCTCCTGAGCCGCATTCCGGATGTCCTGGTACTGCACATCTTCGTCAAAATCGATGAAGTCCTTGCCTGAGGGATGGGGAAAAATCGGGTATGGGTGACTTGCCGGAACGCCCCTGGCGTGAACCAGGGCCGGAACCACCCCGCTGAACCGACCCAGGTGGGCGGCCGCCGCCAGACCGGCCCGCTGCCCGTCCAGCACCTGATCGGCGAATTCGAAATTTCCGTTGACGCGTCCGGCGGTAAACACACCGGGCGGCAGCGTCTGCGGCACAAACTGCTGCAGCTCGTCCGAATACAGCATTCGGCCACCCGCCTGATTCACCATCGCGTCGCACGGCATCCAGCCGACACTCATGGCGATGCCGTCACAAACCAGCTTCTTCGCCTGACCGGTGCGTGGCTGCCCGTCGGAGCCCAGCGGACAGACAACGGCGCCGACGATCGATGTCTTTCCTTTCCCGGGAACTGCCTCCACCACCGCGGAATGCGGCTCGAGGCGGATACCGGCGGCCCTGACACGGGCGGCAGCAGGCGATTCATCCGGTTTCTGGCGCAGCTCGACAACAGCGACCACCTCGATTCCGATGGCATGGAAATCGAGTGCTGCCCGATAGGCGTCGGCATTTCCGGCCAGCACCACAACGCGATGAAACGGCTTGACCGCAAAACGTCGGATCAGGCGCTGAGCGCCAGAGGCCAGCATGACGCCGGGCAGGTCGTTATTCCGAAATACTGCCGGCTGTTCCATCGCTCCAGCCGCCACGATGGCCGATCCCGCCCGGAGTTTCGTCAGGCGCTCAGCATCCACCAGTCCGAACCAGAGATCCGGGTAGCACCCGGCCACTTCAGTTGACAGCCTGAGCCGAACCGACGGCAACTCCGCAATCCGGTTCAGCCACGACCTGAGCTGTTCTCCTTCGGCACTGTCGGGTCCGACCTGCCACGTGAGTGAACCCCCGGGACGCGGGTTTTCATCGACGATCAGAACATCGGCACCCTGCTCGCCGGCTGCTGTCGCGGCCGCCAGGCCGGCCGGACCGGCACCGATGACAACAACGTCGCAGAAGTCATAGGCCTTGGGAGTCCTGCGGCGTGGTGCCAGCGGATTGACGGCACCAAGTCCCGCCATCTCCCGCATCTTCCGCTCGTAAAACGGGAACAATTTTCGCGGCGTATGAAATGCCTTGTAGTAGAAACCGACGGGCAGCATCCGACTGAACCACTCGATGTGTCGAGCAGAATCGCGCGCCAGACCGCCGATCGTGTTCACGGCATGATACTCCGCACCGTCGATGACCTGCGTGACATCGGCACGGATGTTTGTGGCATCGCTGGTCTGGACCATGTTGTTGGTATCATGGTTTGCCAGACTCAGTGCGCCCCGCGGACGGTGGTACTTGAAACTGCGCCCGATCATGCGCACGCCACTGGCCATCAGAGCGCTGCTGATCGTGTCGCCCTCGAAACCCAGATAATCCAGCCCCTCAAAGCGGAATCGCAGAGACCGACTGCGGTTGATCCATTCACCCGCCTGTTCAGGCAATCGCTGACTCACCTCGACTCTTCTCCTGAACCGTACAGGTAAGTGCGCACAACGTGATCACGCAGAGTGTCGCGTTCGGCAATGAACCATGTGCCACTGGCCAGGTGATACCACCATTCCCGGAGAATACCGGGGGCGCCATGGCGATTAAACACGTAATCGGCCCACTGGTCGTCCGACGCCGTTTCGGGATCTGGCTGCTCACGCAGTTCGCCCCCAAACGCAAATTCCTGCAGCGGACGAATACCATTGATCGGGCATTGCAGCAGTTTCATGATTCAGTGTCCCACCGAGGCGGCGCCTTTTTCGCCCACCAGCTGATAATTCTGAAAACGCGACAGCCGGAACGGCCGGATCAGCTCATGCTCCGCATCATGCACCATGGTGTATGCCAGCGTCTCGCCGCAGACCGCAGTTGCCTTGAATCCCCATGTCCCCCAGCCGGTGTCCAGATAGAAGCCACGGATCGGCGTGCGCCCCATGATCGGAGAATAGTCCGGGGTCATGTCCGACATTCCGGCCCACTGCCGATTCACATTCACGCCGGACAGAAATGGAAACAGCTCGAGTGTGTGCGAGGCGAGACCTTCCACGAAGTCGAGCGTGGAACGCTCCGAGTGCACCTCGTACGGATCCAGCGAGGCACCCATTACCAGCTCGCCGCGAGACGACTGACTGATGTACACATGCAGATTTGCGGAGACGATGATGTTGTCAAGCCATGGCTTGAGAGGTTCCGTCACGCAGGCCTGCAGTGGCTGAATCACGATGGGTGTGCGAATACCGACCATTTCGGTGATCCGTGGAGTATAACCGGCGACGGCCGACAGAACCTTGCTGGTCTCAATAAACCCGCGGTCGGTATGCACGCCCCGCACCTGGTCACCGGCGACTTCGATACCTGTTACGCGGGTCTGCTGATGGATCTCCACACCCCGACGATCCGCTTCCTTTGCATAGCCCCAGGCGACAGCATCGTGACGAATGACGGCCCCTGGCGGATGATAGAGCGCGCCCACGATGGGCTGAACGCCGCCGCAGTCCAGGTCAATGTACGGGCACAGCCGTCTGATTTCCGCGCGATCCACGACCTCGCTGCGGACGCCCATGTGTTTGTTCACTTCGGCCCGCCAGCGCATTGTTCTGAGCGTACTGTCGGTATGCGCCAGGGTGAAATGGCCGCGCTCGGAATAGAACAGATTGAGGTTGACGTCTTCCGAGAGCTGCTGAAACAGCTTGAGGCTGCGATCGTAAAAGGCCACTCCTTCAGGCGTCAGGTAGTTCGAACGGACGATCGCAGTGTTGCGGCCGGTATTGCCGCCGCCGAGGTAGCCTTTTTCGAGAACCGCGACATTCGTGAAATTGTGGTCTCTGGCAAGGTGATAGGCCGTGGCCAGGCCGTGGCCACCACCCCCGATGATGACGGCGTCATAGGATTTCCTGAGCCGATCCGGTTGCCGAAACATTCGCGCTTCCGGATACTTCCGGGCGACCAGAAAACGCAGCAGCCGATACGGCATCTCGAACAGCCTCCCCTCACTGCAGAAATCACCCAGCGCGGTGGTCCGCATGATGAGTTTAGTCCGTCCTGGATCCATTTGCGAGGATCTCCGACGATTCTCAGAAAAGAGTGACTGCCGTCGACAGCCGCAAATTTCCCTGTGGCATGGAATCCGACCTGCCGAAACTCGGGAAACGGAGCAGGAAACAGCTGAGTGCCAGGGGATCCGGATGAACGAAGTCTCACGAATTGATGAGCTGCGGCGGGCGCTGACCAGGGCTGATCCTGCGGCATTTCTGGTCGAACCTCGCGTGATCCGCCGCGCCAGCCGCGAACTGCACGGTTTTGCGCGGCTGGCCACTTCCATACCGCATGCCGACTCGCAGATTATTTCGGCCCGGAATATCCGCGTCCTGATGCACCCGGATGAACTGGGGCTGCCGACGTTTGATGATCTGCCGCCTGTCTGCCTGCTGATCGGCCTGCCGGAGGAGGTGGAGCTGCAGCACTGGCCGATGCAGGAGTTGCAGCAGCTGATCTGGCGACGGCTGTTTCACGGACAAATCGATCGACGGCTGGCAGAACTGACGAAGACGACGCTGACGCGCGCGGAAGTGCAGAAGCGCATTGCCGCGATCGGGCAGGTCGAATTCGATGAAGCCCACTTTGTACTGAAGAGTGAACATCGGCTGACTGACGTGGAATCACGTATCAGCGCCTACTGCGAATTCGTGGCCGTTCGACTGGAACTTCAGAGATTCGCCCCGGATCTGCTGGCGACGTGGTTTCCCTCGCTGGCCGGACGCGCTGATATCGACAGTGTGATTGGCCGGGAGCTTGACGCGGACGCCGTGTTTCATGCGTCCCGGCTTTACGGGGCTCCGCCGCCCGACGTGACTCCGCGAGTGGCCCAGGACGAGGCGCGTTTGTCCAGCACACGCTCCCACTGGTTTTCGGGCACCGGCGCGAATCCTTCGGACCGGGGTTATGTGCGGTTGCTGAGGCGACGGGAGCGAGCCCATGAACGCGGCAACACCGTTGCCGCTGTGGTTTGTGCCATGCGGGCGGCCGAACGCGCGACTTCTGACGAGAAGCGTGAGTCGGCGCGGGAAAAGGCCCGGGCGGATGTGGCCAGTCTGGTCGAGCGGCTGCGCCACGCGCTCAATTTTCCCGCTTCCGACATGCGGGACTGGAACGCTTCTCTGTGGGAACTCGCCACGAATTCCATCCACGATTTCTGGAACGCTGACAAAAGACTGCTGTTCGATCTGCAGAAGGTCTGTCTGGATCATGAGCGTGTGACTTACAAGGTGGACCTGGTGAAGTGGATTGTCAGCCGCGGACAACGGCCGTTCCGGCGACCACTGAACAGCGTCCGTGAAGTCATGATGGCAAAACATCTGGCCAGATCCGCCGCGCGCCTCGTCAGTGTTCGACTCAGCGGCTTCGAACGAGAACGCCTCGACGGGCTGCTGCACGATGCCGCGCACCTCGCCGAACGGCAGATGCGCGAACGGATGCGCCCCGCACTGCGGCAGACTCTTCATGAAGTCGGCCTGAATCCCGATGGCATTCCGGAACGGGCAGCCCTGGATAAACTGGTTGAGGATTCACTGGACTGCATCGCCCAACGCGGTTATCTCAATATGGGCTATCTGCGCGACTCCATCAGCCGCAATGATCTCAAGATTCCCGATCTGAAACACCCGATTGAACTCATCCGCGGCGACCACCTGCTGCGATCCGACGACCGTCTGGACATCGCCCTGGATGGAGTCTACCGCCGAGGTGAGTTCTATCTGCGCTGGCTGCAGATCACCAGCTCCCTGTTCTTCGGGACGCGCCTGGGACGATTCTTTACGCTGTTCCTGATCATTCCCTTCGGCGGTGCCGTGATCATTGTCGAGGGTATGATCCACCTGAGTCATAAGATCTCCGGCAGCGGCGCGACACAGCGCCCTGTCGACACCCCCGGCAGCAGTCATCCGACTCCACACGCCCTGACCAGCTCTGCCGCGGCGGATTCTGAGGCGCTGGCGCCGGCCCCCGAAGTGTCCGCCGCCTCTGCGCCGACGCGCGCGGCGGCTGA
>SYLK01000848.1 GCA_005809115.1 Planctomyces sp.
CCCAAACCGTTCGTCGTCGTGCTGTCAATCACCGTACCAGCAGCGTTCTTCAGGTTCACCGTCACGCCGCTGATACCCGGCTCGGTTCCGTCCTGCACACCGTTGGCATTCTGGTCGTGCCACACGAAGTCGCCCAGAGCCGCCGTGTTATAGAAGCCGGCGTCCAGCGTCGTGTTGTTGTCGCCCGACGCCAGTGTGACCTGAGCCGTCATCAGGCTCATCGCCGGATTCGCGTCGCTGTCCTGCGTGTCGTCACCGCCGGCATCCAGCGGACTGACCGAGTTGAAGCCACCCGGCTGCACGAACTGCACCGAATAGGTCCCCGGAGTCAGGTTCGTGAACGCGTAGTATCCCAGACCGTTCGTCGTCGTGCTGTCAATCGTGACCTGACATGGAAATTCACCTCATGCAACGAATCGGGGAACGGAAAATTCTCAAGCGCCACAGTGGCACGAAAACGTCGTTCAAGCTGCGATTCATCGGGTGCTGGGGAATCATCCCCATGTCGACGCGGGGAAATGATACAGATGTCATTCACGTGCTTGCAACCGAAATTGCAAAAAAAATTGTCTACGGGCTCGCAGTGCGGCAGCGAAAGATCAGGCGTTCGCCGCAACCACGCGCTGCCACAGGAATTTCCGTGATCAGGCCGTTCAGAATCTCATTCGCTTCCGGGTCCACGGCCACATCTTCCGTCAGTACGATTTCCCCGGCTTCCGCCAGGGCAAGCAGATTGCGGGCGACGAGCACTGTGTTGCCAAAATAGTCCAGGCGATCATTGATCGTCGTCACCAGAGCTGGTCCCCGATGAACCGCCATCCGGTACGGTCTGGCATTCTGCGACTCACGAAGTAGTTGTCTGGCCGACTTCAATGCCGACACCGCATCCGAGAAGGTGGTCAGGGCTCCTTCTCCCGTGATTTTCACGACCGCCCCGCCCCACTGCCGGGCAACCGTTTCGACCGCAGCCAGCGCCGCGCGGACTTCTCCGAAGGCCGGTCCGTCTCCAACTTCGCCGTAAAGGGCGGCGGCCCACGGGAGATCGACCAGTAACAGAGACACGTTGGACATGGTGACGATCTGACCGGGGGTGAGTACCTGATCCGGAAACAGTTCACGAAACAGTGCAAGGGCCGAGGCGGCGGCGGCCGTCAGTGCCGTCCGTCGACTGGCCGTCCGCTCCAGACGGACCTGCAGTTCACGCGGCGTGTTGTTGTGGAGCGTGATGACCTGGGACCCGGCGCGAAGCCTCGGCACAAGATCAGGCCGAGGTGGCCGCAGCAGCGGCAATTCCCAGCGTCCGACTGTGCCGCTCGGCGAAACCGCGACATTGACGGCGAATGGCAACTGAGGTCCGCGGACCCGATAGTCACCCTCGCCCAGCTGCAGTTCCAGGGCAAATCGCTCATCGGGTGCCATGCGGATCTGCGCCACGACATGCGAGGAGAACGCCGGACCTCCAATGCAGTAGGTCTTCGTCTCCACTGTGCGCAGTTCCGGATGGGCACGAAAAATCAGCTCCACCGAATTCGCGAAATCGACCTCGTACCGCAGGTCACATGCCGGACAGTAACTGTGATTCTGCAGTGCCGACAACGTTTCCTGAACATCTGCCGGAATCTGACATGATGGGCACAGAATATCCCACAGCAGCACCAGCAGTCCTTCACGAGCCCCCAGCAGGCAGGCGGAAACCACCTGACGCGGATCCAGCTGAAATCGTTCCGCGAATGCCAGCGGGCGAATTCTGGCCACATCCTGATCGGCACCGTGCTGCAGAAACTGGCCGAGCGACTCGGCCACCACGGGATCAATGCTGCAGCGCCGCAGTGCTTCGAGTCGGCGGTGGAGCAGCGCTGCGCCGGATCGGCTGATGGTCGCCGGCTTCCCGAAAGGATCGCTTCCCGCACGACTGTCTGCAGACTGCAGCAGAAACTGATCGATCTGCCGATAGACGCTCGAAAATCCGCGAGGGGAACGCCGCCCCAGCTGGAACTTCGCAATGCAGCGCCCCAGCCAGCTCTTCGGAGCCACCCTCAGTGTCTGCACCAGCCGCGTTGCTCCGCCTGACAATGGCTGCAGCTCCACGATGCTGACGAACCACGAGAACGGTCCGGACGAAAATTCCCGGAGCACACTCATTCGGCGACCTTCAATCCATTCATAGGGATGCTCCTGCCATGCCAGCCGCTGTCCGGCGAGCCGCATTTCCGCAAACCGCTGATTTCCCCGCTCGGAATCCACCCGACTGGTATACCGGACAGCGGGCAGTCCCAGCGCGTGATTGACCCGATCCGTGTTGGAGATATAGGGCCAGAGCTGTGCCGGAGACGACTGCAGGTCGCAGGAGAACCGAAACTCGAGAACCTCGCCAGCCGACGACACGGGGGTCACCGGATGCAGTCGCAGCGATGTCGGTTGCCCGTGCAGCAGCTGTTCCAGATCCGCGAGCAGTTCCCCGGCCGTCGGGTAGCGCGCGTCAGGATTCTTTGCGAGGCACCGTTCCACGAGCCGACTGACCGCCTCACTGACATTCGGACAAATGGAACTCAGGGAGGGTGGCACTTCGTGGCATTGCTGATTGATCACGGCCACGTGCGACTCGCCGTGGAACGGTGGTCTCCCTGCCAGCAGATGGAACAGCGTTGCGCCCATCGCGTACACGTCCGTCCGCGGATCGACCACTTCACCGCGACATTGCTCCGGAGACATATAGAGCGGAGTCCCCATGATCGTCCCCGCATGTGTAATCGCCATCGACTCGCTCTGCTGCTCGATTCGCGCCAGCCCGAAATCCGCCAGTTTGACCAGGGGTTCGGTCGGATCAGGCAGCAGGTCCGATTCCGCGGTGACATTCCCTGCGCGGCTGGCAAGGAGCGCCTGAACGAATTTTTGCCCGGTGCTGCTCAGCAGCAGGTTATCCGGCTTGATGTCCCGATGCACGATGCCCAGCTCATGGGCGATCGACAGTCCGCGCACGGCGTCCGCAGCGAATCGCAGTGCGACCGGTTCTTCAAAATTCGATGACTCCCGCAGCGCCTGGCCCAGGGTGCCTCCCGGCACGAATTCGATGGCCAGAAAATACGTGCCGTGGTCCTGATTGAACTCCAGCAGCCGGGCCACGCAGGGATGCCGCACCTGCGCGAGCAGCCTCGCCTCCCGAGCGAAACGCCGCACGGCTCCGTCACCGGCCGCGACCAGCGGATTCAGCACTTTTACCGCGACCGTCGCGGCATCGGACGTGTCAACCGCCCGATACACGATTCCGGACGCCCCTTCGCCCAGCTTTTCAGTCAGCTCGAATCGTCCCAGACAGCTTCGCGCGGCATTCGGCAGGAACGGAATCACCGGAGCCGTCACAGCGATAAATGTCTTCTCCGGATCATTCTCCGCGCCGTTCACGGAAATAATTGTCCCTGCGAACGGTGATGAGTGCGCAGTCGGAACCGGCAGCAGCAGTTCACAGAGTCGGCTGCGCAACCTGGCTGCCGACGGCCGGCTGTCCGGATCGGGAATCAAAAAATCCCGCAGCAGCTGCTCGACGCCGATTCGCCGCGAGTCGCTGGTGGAATCCGGCGCAGCGACCAGCAGGGCAGCGAGGACGGCTGCCAGACCGGACACGTCCGAGGCTGCGGAAAGCTCCGATGATTCCGATGACTCCGACCCCGAGCCCCGAATGTCAGCGGCAGGCGTCTGTTCCGGAAGGCCGCTGATATCGATGAACCATTCCCCGGTCTCCCGGAAGCCGATCGTCTCCGGGGAGATCACTCCGACCACGCTTCCCAGCCGATGGGCTTCTGACGTCGCTTCCGAAATGGCAATGCCCAGCTCAAGAATTTCCGGCACGCTGAGCGGGCTGCGCTGCTGACGGAGATTCAGACTGCCTGGCGGTCGCAGTTCCAGCACCACAAACGGAGGGTCGTGTGCCAGGTCAGCGTCCAGGACGTGTCTCACGGACTTGAGCCGAACCGGAAGTGCCACTCGGACCTGGCGACTGATCTGATCCCACGACCGCAGCTCACGGCACGCCGCCGTCAGAACGCACAACTCAACCGGTAACTGTTCCGGAGTCAGAGCCACGTACCGTCGGCAGTATTGTCCGAAGGAGATCGGGGCCTGAACGCTGTGGACGAAAGCCGAATCGAACGGAACGATCAACGGAAGAAATCCCGACCGGACACAGGAGCCACACAGTCGCTCGGAAGATAGTAACGCGATTCAGCCGCAGCAGGAAATGACCCCCCGAACGCGCCCGCTGTCAAACCAGCCAGCATGTCAGCGGCAGGAGGGTTCGCGTCCATCAGGAGCAGCAATTCCGGCCCTGACGAAACCACGACGGACGAAACCACGACGGACGAAACCACGACGGACCGGGACAGCCACCAGGGTCCATGCAGATTCAGTCAGGGGTTTCGTCGATGGACGGGATGTCCTTCGGTCAGCACGATGCTCTGGTCGGCCGGAAGGTGTTCGAAAATCTGCTGCTCACCGGACGGCCAGCGGACGGTCAGGCGGACGACCTGCTGCGATGACCACAGGCCAAACGTGAGCTGCCTCTGGTTGCTGGCCTGATAGCCGTCCCCGGCGGTGAGCCACCCGGTCCTGACCGTCCCTGAGTCATCCTGGAGCTGCACGACGGCACCGACGGCGTCCCGGGAGGATCGGACGCCGCGCAGTCGCACGGTCAGGAAGTGCCCGGCATCCCGAGTCGTATTGGTCACCAGTGCCAGCGGTGCGTCCAGATGAGCAACGGCAACGTCATCGCGGCCGTCGCGATTCCAGTCCAGTCGCGTGACACAGCGTCCCAGATAACTTCCCTCAAACCATGCTCCCAGCGATTCCGCCGCGATCTCAATGAATCGCCCATGTCCGGTGTTGCGAAAGTACTGCGGCTGCATGGTCCAGGGTTGTCCGGGAGTACCGCGATCCACATGGCCGTTGCTCACCAGCAGATCGGGCAGTCCATCCAGTTCGCCGTCGATAAACTGCGTGCCAAAACCGAGCACATTCAGGCTCGGCTGTCGCAGACCGGCTCGGCGTGTCGCATCTTCAAACAGACCACCCGGCCGCTGCGCATACAGGATGTTTGACTCGTGGTAGAAATTTGTCACGAACAGATCGAGCAGACCGTCCTGGTCGGCGTCAGCCGCGGCGACTCCCATGCAGGCTTCAGGCTGACCGTCACCATTCGTGGCCAGCCCCATCAGCACGGCGCTCTCCTGAAACAACGGCCGACTCCCGGCTGACCCCGCCCGGGACGTAAAACAGAAATTGGGAACTCCATCGTTGGCCACGAAAATGCTCGGGCGCCCTGTACCATTCAGGTCCGCGACGACTATCCCCAGGCCCTTTCCGCCCTCCACCTCGATCCCGCAGTCCACCGTCACGTCCTCGAACTGGCCGTCACCCCGATTCAGGTACAGGCGATCCTGTGCACCGGCGAAATGACGTGGATCACACAGACCCGAGATTCCCGCGTCCGAGACGCAGACTCGCTCAAAGACATCCGAGCCGTCCAGGTAATTCACCACGTACAGGTCCGGCAGACCATCTTCATTCAGGTCGGCCATGGCGCTGCTCATGGTCCAGGCATCGCCCGCCGTGCCGCTCGTTGCGGTCACATCGGAAAATGTCCCGTCGCCGTTGCTGTGAAACAGGCGATTCTCTCCGATGTTGCCCACATACAGGTCCTGGAATCCGTCATTGTCATAGTCGCCGCAGGTGACTCCCTGGCTGAAGTTCCGGTCGCCTGTCCCAGCGACCGTGGTCACGTCGGTAAATCGGCCGTCGCCGGTGTTTCGATAAAGGCGATCGGTGTATTCCTGCTGTGCGGGATCCGGCGGCCACGGACAGCCCTGCGCGAGGCACAGATCGAGCCAGTCATCCCCGTCACAGTCGAACGCTCCGACCCCTCCTCCGTTGCCTTCGTACATCTTCTGCGTGCCCAGGTGCGGTTCGCCGGCATTGAAGTAAGTGAAGTGGATTCCGGCTGCCCGGGCCATGTCGACGAACTCCGGGCGAGGCCAGGATTCGCGGATCGGCACGACCCGTGGTGCCGACCCGGAGGAGTTCGCTTCGCTGGAGAGCGAAAACCGCCGCAGATCGATCTGCGTGGCGAGCTGCCCGGCAGCGACGGTCTGAACCGTGACACCCGGGAGCAGCCGTTCGAGCCGGATCGTTGTCGTCTGAGCCCATGGGGCGAGGGGATCACGCCGGAGAGCCAGCTGACACCAGCCCCAGGCTTCCCAGGGTCGTCCCAGCACTTCGGTCAGTTCTGCGGCACGCTGCATGTCGTGCCCGGTCGCTCCTGACACACCGGCGTTGTAGAGGCTGAGCAGCGTCTTCTCCAGTTCGCTCAGGAGCGCAGCACGCTCCCGAAACGCCCGGGTCTCCTGCGAATTCAGCCCGGACTGAAGGTGTGACAGTCGGAAGTGGGCGGTACGGTGGTTCGGATCCCGCTGAATCGCCTCCCAGTAACAGCGCGCGGCCTGTTCGGGATGGTTTTCCGATTCCGCCTGACGTCCGCGCAGAACCCAGATTTCCGGATGCTCCTCGGCGGCCTCTGGCAGCACCGCATGCCAGGCGCGGAAGGCGTCAAGGGCCGACTGTTCCCAAAGGGCGGCTCCAAGTCGCACCTGAGCTTCCACATGTTCGACATGTTCCCGCAGAATACGGCGGAGGAGATCAATGGCGTCCTGCGGTCGCTGTTCGTGCAGCGCGCGGCGCGCCAGCCACAGCAGGATGTCCGGATCCGGAGGATCCGCCTCGATCAGTGGTTTCAGTTCCGCCGGCAGATCGACAAACAGGTCCCCATGGCCCAGCAGGATCAGTTCGTCCATGTTGCAGATGCCCTGCTGCAGCAGCTCGAACAGGAAACGACTGGCTTCCCGCCGTCTGCCTGTCACCGACATCAGAAAAGCCAGCTGGTGCAGAGCCGCTGGATTTTGAGGATCCACGGCGATGACCCGGCGAAGCTGATCCTGTGCCGCGGCAAGTTGTCCCTGAGCCTGCAGGCGTTCCGCGGCGGTGATCACTGTCTGCCGGGACTCGGAGCTGCCGTCGAGCACAAGATTGTTGTACCAGGCCGCAGCTTCGGCGTGTCGGCCGGCGGAAGCGGCGGCCTCGGCAGCCAGCAGCAGGGCTTGTGGTCTGAGCTGCGAATGGTCCGGGATTCTGCGCACCAGATCCTCCGCCTCGGCGAATCGGCCCGCCCTGTGCGCTGCCCGCGCCGACTTGAGAAGTTCGCGCGGAGGCACGGGGTGCGACCCGCGCAGGGCCAGCGCCGCGACGGAGACAGCGACGAGCAGAACCAGAAGCAGGATTCTGAACCACAGACCGGGAGTCATGATTACCGGCTTCACAATGAGACAGACAACTGGATTGGTTCAGCGGAGGTTGGGCGACGAAAATGGGGGTGACAAGACGCCTGAAGATAACCATGTTTCACTGAGAGACGCTGATTCTGTCACAATCGCATTTTGATCTCGTAACGATTCGAAAAATCCAGGGCCGACGCTTCCGGGAAAGCGCTCAGGACCGGCCAAAAATCAGTTGAACAAATTTTCTGGTCAGGGAAGCGCAGCGCCCCCTGACCAGAATCACGCTGGTGTGTGACAGCGGCTGGACCTGAATGTTTCGTTTTGACCGTAAAATGGCTGCATGAAATCATCGGCCAGCTGAGGAACTGATCCAGCGAATCCGAATTCGAGGTGCAGGACTCATGCGGCCGAAGTTTTCATGAGTTTGTTCAACTGATTGTTTGGCCGGTCCTTACCTCCCCAAGACGGCCAGGTAACCTCGCAGCCTCTCCAGAAGTCCGACGGGGCTGCGACCTTCTCCAAAGCGAATGACGATCAGCGTCTCGTCATCGTTGACCGATCCGCCTGCGAAAGCCCGCACCGCGTGTACCAGTTTTCTGCCAAACTGATCGATGGAGTCCGTGATTGGGATCGACTCAACAAGCGACAGCAATCCCGGTTCGCCAAGCAGCTGATCATCATCGATCCCGGCTTCCGTGAACGCGTCAGTGTAGAGAAGCAGCATGTCGCCGGATGCGATCGCTAAAGCAGCGTGATCATATCGCGCGGAATCGTCAATTCCCAAAGGCAGATTGCCCGGACGCTCGTCGCTGTTTTCATGGCTTAGATACTGCCAGGTGCCAGTGGAACTGCGAAACAGCAGAGGTCGCGGGTGCCCGGCGTTTGTCAACAGCAGCTGATTCCTGTGACTCAGGTAAGTGGCGATGACAGCGGTCGCGAATCGGCCGGATTGTTCGAGACCTGAGAACTCGCGATTGAGTTCCTCCACCAGCCGGTTCTGTTCCTTGGCGTTCATGAATCGCCGCAGCAGTCTTGCCAGAATACTGGATGTGACGTCCACCGTGATTCCGTGCCCGGAAATGTCAGCCAGCAAAATGCGAGTCACGATCCCGCCAACACAGAGCGACAGATAATGCACATCGCCACCGCTGGATTCGCCGTGGTATGGCTGGCTGAAAATCCATGCCTGAAGCCCAGCGCTCAGGGCCGTGCTTTCCACAGACGAATTTCCTCGCCACAGTTCCATACACTGAAGAGTATGCAGATTCGCGCCTGCATCCTCTGTGCCTGCGTCAGCCATGATTTCGATTTCCGGAACAAAACTTACCGTGCATTGGTTCAGCGGAAGTTGTGCGCCCCCGGTGTCACCTGTGAAATCAAGGTCCTTCGATAACGAACTGCACTCTATCCGGCGGCAGGATGCCGACGGATAGATCGCGCGTTGAACTTTTCCGCTTCGTGGCGCCCGACGTGGATTCCGGTGCCACCGTCGACGTACGGTCCGACCCGCCTGAACATCGTGCGGAATCAGTCGGCCCCGGAAGCGTTCCCGCCTGGCATTTTACCGTCCGCCTGGGAGAGTACCAGCGGAAATCGGGGAACAAGCCGTTGCCCCGGAATGGCAAAAACGTGGAGGAGTTTGCGCCGTTCAAAGCCGTTGGTTTCGAACCGAATGCTCCACATCCCCCCAGTCGCCACACTTCGAAAAGCACCAGAAGCTCACTTCCGACAAGCATCTGCACACCCGAGCAGGTGCTTGCAGTGCCTGTCCTTTTTCACTTCCTTTTTCACTTCACTTTTTTCACTACAGGGTGGCCAGCTTCGGAAAAGAATTCATGGTCGGGAGGCCGCTCACGCGGAAAAAGGTGTCGCGGTGATGCGATCCTGCATGGCCGCCGGACAGTAGTCCTCGGTCGACGAACGAGCAGGCGCGACAAGGCTCGTATGGTAGCGATTTCGAACCGCCAGGTCTGACGATCAGGGATATCAAGGGCACGGAATTTCCCGCCAGGAGAATGCCGGGAATCCACAACGTCGCCAGCTGAGTTCGAGCGGCCCAACAAACTGCGCGACCGCCTCCGGGTGAATACCGAGTCCTGCGACGAGTTGTTGCCGGTGATTCAAACACACTCATTGCCTGGCAACTGGGAATCAGTCAGGAGGCGGACGATGTCGTGTGCGGAGGCTGAAGGGCGGGTGCTGCCCGGGTGCCGTGACATCCTGCGTCGCACCATGTCCTGTCGTCGCCAGGCGAATCATGGGATCTCGGGAACAGTACCTTAGAACCCCTGAAAAAACCTGCGTGAGCCGCGACGTTTCTGGTGACGTTTCAGGCAAGGTGCGAGGAGAAGACGGGACATCCCGTCGCCGACGAGCGACGCGGTCTGAGACGTCACCACACACGTCCCGCAGGGTTGCTTCGAGAGCGGCAGATCTGCGGCGTCATCGCTCCTCGACGACATGTGTCGCCTCGTCACTCCTCCTGGCATCTCGACCAGTCGCGAAGCAACGCGGCCACTGAGGTCTTGTCAGGGGTTCTACCGGAAAAAACACAAGAAAACTGTCACAGCCGTTGTTCGTTCGCGAATGCGTATCGGGAGAGATCAGCCGCGTCAGTGCCCGAAAGCGACATGTCTTCGAGCGACTCGCCTGAGCATCCGTTTTCTCAGATTCCAACCCGTTCCCGCAGGCGCTTTGTCCTGGTGGCGTTTTCCTGGAGGTTCCCATGCCGATTCGAGCTCGCGTTGGGCGTCATGCAAAAGCCGGTGGTCGCCATTGCCAGAACTGGGCTGATGACCAAAACACGGTTGTTGCGCTGCTGAACCAGATTCCCGTCGCCCTCGGAGGCGCCGGCGGGACGCTGAGGCCGCGCATCGTGGCAGGCATCGCCAGCGATGATCTGTACCAGTCAATTCTGCAATTTGAAGAGCGCTACTTCCCCGGCCAACGCAGTGGATTTATTGACCCGGACGGCCTGATTTATCAGCGGATGCTTTCTGTGACGACCGCCGCGCCGGTCCCTGGTCCGGCGACGAACGCAACCGAGCAGCACAGCACACAACCATCCGAAATTGACCATCTGTTGCAGGAACTGGAGAAACTCCGGGAAAATCAAAACTATGCCGCCGTCAGGACATTTCTGCTGCGGCTGAAAAACAGTGGTTACACAAAGGTCATCCAGAATGATGCCATCATGGCGTATCTTTTTGGAACCTGCCGACTGGAGAAGTCCGGCACTGGCGGCGATGTCGTGGCGAATCATCGTGGGACGCCGCTGTTCTATGCCAACTGGGTTACCACGGGCGCGCAGGATTCGAGAGCCGGTACCATTGTCATGTTCAATCACGCATTCCTGGTGATGACTGATAACACGCGTTTGCTGGTTCAAGGTCCCGTCGGGACCCCGTTTACGGTCATCCTTCCAAACGGCAGGACGCATGTGATGCAAAATGGGTCTGATCGTCCCGCAATGCGAACGCAGTCCGAACGAGACGCCCTCCGGCAGGCACTGAAGAAGCTTGACCGCCGCTGAGTCAGTTGAAAGAACGTTTCTCGGCGGCAGGGATTCGACGCTGGCGGAAAAACCGGGAGTACAGCGGCTCACTGTACCATACGTCTCGGCTTTCATACCTTCCGGTCAGGATGGCCTTGCCATCTCCGGACCTGACTGACGCTGCAGTTCAAGCCGGAATCACCGGTTTCCGGGACCTGACTCATCGCTAACCACGTCTGATGAGTCCGCAGTGATAAAGTCTTTGTTGCAGGATGTGCACCGCCATGATCCGGCGAAAGCTGCCGGGGCTGGCGCGCAAAAAAACGGTCAGTTCCGGGAGTTCTGACCGGGACCGACCGTTTTCAGGAATATAAACAGGTTGAGAATGTGGAACTGAGTTTTGTCAGGACGCTGTGGTTTGATTACCAATAAACGGCATTCTGCCGAATGTCACCCGAAGG
>SYLK01000849.1 GCA_005809115.1 Planctomyces sp.
AGCGTGATCAGCAGGCTGCGACCGCGGAACTCGAACCGTGCGATTGCCCAGGAAGCGACAAGTCCGAACACCATGTTCACGGGTACGGCGATTCCGGCAGTCAGCAGCGTCAGGCGGATTGCGGCCCAGGCGGCCGGATCCTTCAGGCCGGCGAGGTAGACGTGAAATCCCCGCCGGAACGCTTCCGTGAAGACCGCCACCAGCGGCACGATGACGACCAGTCCGAGAAATCCGACGGTGATGGTCGTCAGGGTCAGCTGAACCCACAGCTGGTCTGTCGTCACTGACCGAAGGCGGCGTGTCGTTCCGCAGACCGAGTCACTGCCGGGGAGGGAGACAGCCGCACGGTTGTCAGCGGGGCGATTGTCAGCGGGGCGATTGTCAGCAGCGACGGCCGGCATGATCATTGACCTCCCCGAGAACGATGACTGATCCACCACTGAATGGCGTTGACTGTGCCGAGAATTCCGAACGAGGCGACCAGCAGCAGGCAGGCAATGGCTGTTGCTCCGGCTGTATCATGCTGATCCAGTCTGGTCACGATCAGCAGGGACGAAATCTCTGTTCGCATCGGCATGTTGCCTGAAATAAAAATCACCGAGCCATATTCTCCGATGGCTCGGGCGAAGGACTGCGCGAACCCCGTCAGCAGTGCTGGCAGCAGCGACGGAATGATGACTCGCACAAACGTCTGAAACCGATTCGCTCCCAGAATCGCTGCCGCCTCCTCGGATTCCCGATCGAGGTCCTGGATCGCCGGCTGCAGAGTTCTGACCACGAATGGAAGTCCGACGAAAACCATGGCCACGATGATTCCCAGAGGCGTCAGCGCCACACGGATCCCCAGCGGCTCCAGCCACTGACCGATCCAGCCGTTGCGGGAATAAATTGCCATCAGGGAAATTCCCGAGACGGCCGTGGGCATGGCAAACGGCAGATCCACCAGTGCATCCAGCAGACGCCTCAGGGGAAAGCTGTAACGCACGAGGGTCCATGCCACGACGAGGCCGAAGACCGCGTTGATCAGCGCCGAAATGAACGCCGTTCCGAATGTCAGACGGCAGGACGCCAGGACCCGCGGGTTCAGGACGGTCCTGAGAAACTGCTCGCCTGTCAGCCCGGACGCCCGGATGAACAGGGCGGACAACGGAATCAGGACCAGCAGAGTCAGATACGTGACTGTCAGACCCAGTGTCAGGCCGAAACCCGGCAGAACACTGTATTTCTTCCAGGGCCTGCCCATAGCCGTGATTACCTGCCTTGATCGTGTCGCGCGACTGCAGGCGCTTCCGGCTGCCAGACACGCGTTGCTGCCGTCAGAACGGAATTTCCCCGGTGACGCAATCATTCCTGGGATGGCTGGTAAATCTGATCGAACAAAGCTCCGTCGTCGAAATGTTCTGACTGGGCCTTCTTCCAGCCGCCGAAGAGATCATCCACGGTGAAGAGCTCCAGCTGCGGAAACCGCTGAACATCCTGAGGATCGGCGTGTTCCGGGTTCACCGGACGGTAGAAATGGCGTGCTGCGAGTCGCTGGCCTGCCGGAGAATAGAGATATTTCAGGTATTCCTCGGCCACCTCGGCCGTGCCGTGCTTCGCCACATTCGCATCGACCACGGTCACGGGTGGTTCTGCCAGAATGCTGAGTGTGGGTACCACCAGCTCTGCCTGATCAGCGCCCAGCTCTCTGATGGCGAGAAACGCCTCATTCTCCCATGTCAGCAGCACATCACCAAGGCCGCGCTGGGCAAACGTCGTGGTCGAGCCGCGGGCACCCGAATCGAGCACGGGAACGTTTCTGTACAACGCTGCCACGAACTCACGCGCTTTGGCGGCATCACCTGCGTTGTGCTTCAGGGCAAATCCCCATGCTGCCAGATAGTTCAGTCGTGCACCACCGGAGGTCTTGGGATTCGGCGTGATGACTTCGATGCCCGGCCGGATCAGATCCGACCAGTCTCGAATGTTCTTTGGATTTCCCTTGCGGACCAGGAAGACGATCGTCGTTGACCAGGGTGAACTGCGGTTCGGAAGGCGGGTCTGCCAGTCCTTCGCCAGCAACTGAGTCTTCTCGGCGATGACGTCGAGGTCATAGCCGATCGCCAGTGTCAGTACGTCGGCCTCCAGGCCATCCATCACCGCCCGGGCCTGTTTACCGGCTCCGCCGTGCGACTGTTCCACTGTCACCTGCTGGTTCTTCTGAGCGGCCCAGTGAGTCGCAAACAAGGCATTGTATTCCGCGTAGAACTCACGTGTGGGGTCATAGGAAACGTTCAGAATCGTTACCGGCTTCGCGGACGATATCTGTGCACCCGATGATGAAGCGGCGTTCTCCAGACCGCGGTTCGCATCTGCCTCACATCCCAGGATGGCAGATAAGACGATTCCGACGATCACGCCGCGCAGGCGAACAACAGTCTGGTACCGAAGCATGACAGGCTTGTCTTTCGTAAAGGCACGCTTCGCAGCCATGTCGAAGGCAGCTGCCGCGAAATGCTGACGGGGAAAATCGGGGATTTGCCTGTGTCCGTGCGTGTTCCACGCGGCCACAGACTGTTTTCGTGGGTGCCTGTACCGGCTTCGTCCGGCCACGACAACATTGATCAGCACGATGATCACGATGAGCTGATGGCACCGTCACGGAACACCAGAGCACATCATGTGCCGGAGTGACGTTGTTACAGGATTACCGACATTCCAGCCCTTGCGCCAGCACGGGAAGTCACTGAAAACCATCAAATCGAGCATATGTAACGGGAGATTCTGTGTTATATGCTGGAATTCTGTCACGGCTTTTTCTGTTGCTGGTCAGGCGAGATGATCAGATTCACCGGGGCTGATTTCCGGGTCCTGAACCTGGCTTGCGCAAAAGAAAACCGGCAGACAGGAGCACTGTCTGCCGGAGTGAGTCGGGAATCCCTTCTGGCGTGAAGTCAGAATTCTCCGAGGACCTCGCCGTTGGCCGGAGTTGCCAGCCCGATGAACACGTTGAAATCCACGTTTTCACTGATGAATCGCACGGAACCGTCGCCCAGCGTGAAGTGTGCTCCACCGGTGTGGAACGAATAGGCGGAACTTGTCCCGTGGACACCGAACACGAACGGTGGCTCGACATACGGATAGGTTGAAGCATAGCCTCCGCCGGCATTGGGGCCGACATTCTGACCATTCGTGGCGTTGATGGCCACTGTGCCGAGCAGTCCGGATCCATCCCCTTTCTGGCCGTAGATCATGATATCGCTGGCAGGGCGAGCCCAGCCACCGGCGTTCACGCGGTCACCCGGCAGGGATCCAAACTGCCGGCCTTTGCGCCAGACGGCGGGTCGGCCGGCGGATTCGGCGATGGCGAGTGTATTCGACAGTCCGTCGGTCACGTCGCGAAATTTTCGTCCGGGTTTCGTGTTTGAACCCGTGGATGGGTCGATCGTGGCATTCTTGGGGAAGAATCCCGCGACGTACCGGAAATTGGGATCGCCCGGGTCCGTGTACAGGCCGGCCAGAGAGACCGTGGTGAAAGGCTGATTCAGAGGCGAGATTCCGAAGATCGGTGAGTAGCTGCTGGCGGACGCGGTGTCCTGAGCCCAGGTGGAAATCGAATCCGGAACGCCGTCAAGCACGCCTGCCAGCGTATCGGAGGGGCACTGAAACACGGCAATCTTCGTCTGTGACAGGGGGCGGTTGGCAGGTGCACTCCAGTTGACCGACTGATTGTACTGATTGTAGATGTTCGACTGCTCGAGATAAGGCAGGAGCGCGGTCAGCGCCGCCAGACGGACCGTTCCGGGTGTTGGCGGTCGGAGACTTGTTGGCAGATGGCCGTAGGTGCTCTCAAAATTGTGAAACGCGAGGCCGATCTGCTTCAGGTTATTTCGGCACTGCGTTCTCCTTGCCGATTCCCGTGCCTGCTGCACAGCCGGCAGCAGGAGTGCGATCAGAATGGCGATGATGGCGATCACCACCAGCAGTTCGATCAGAGTAAAGCCGCTTCGCGGCAGTCTGTTGAAATCCGTTCGAAGGTTCAGATTTTTCCGTGCGATCGTTCGTTTCATGGCAGCTCTTTCACGACAGGACAATGGTTTACCAAATACACTTGATGGCAGTAAAGTCACAAGGGCTTATGTCATGGCAGTTCCTCTCCGTTTTCAGAACGATGTCAATCCGTTGGCGTTCTCAGTCTGCGTCATCAGGGGATGTCCAGTGGCGGCAACGGCGCGCCTTCTGCTGACACGCTGAGTTTCAGGGGAGTGGTTTCACGGCGGGCGTATCTGGGCGGGAGGTCGTTGGGGCCCGGCGACGGGCTTTCCTTAGGACCAGTCACCGGGTAGTGCAGCACCAGAACCTTATAGTCCCCTGCAGGTGCACCGTCGGCGTTCGAGTAGGTTCCCAGCTCGAACGTTCCGTCGTCCTTCGTCGTGGCCGACGGACGAACATGCTCGGGGATGTAATCTTCTTCCGGGATCAGCGTAATCTGCGCCCCCGCGAGCGGCCGTCCCTGGTGATGCAGGAGGCCTTTGGCTGGATAGACTGTCTCCCAGGGTGCCCTGAACTCTTCTGCGCATCCGGTGCTCAAGACCGCCATCAGCAGAAGGATGATCCTCATCCGGACCTGAATACGATGGCACGATACTCCACTCACAACAATCTCCTCTGGCTGTCTGACGGAACGTCTGCAACACCCGCGGATGCGGCACATCGCAGTTCCGGGGCGGCTGGCAGGACGCACTCGCAAACGGTGTACCGAACCGTCTGATGCGAAAAAAAGCACGGAAACTGCCGAGCACATTCCGGCGGCGCCGCGATATCTGCTGGATGTCTGGCAGAGGTGACGGGTATCCGTCAGATGTCCACCGAATTCGGTGTCGATTCTGCAGCGATGCGCCGCCCAGGTGGCTTCCGAGGTGTCCCGGCACCACGGCGGCACATGACGTGCAGTCCATCGCTCGTCACGGGGGCCTGGTTTCCGGGATCACCCCGGATAATGTCATCGAAACGCAGGAACCTCGACGGATTTTCAGAAATCCATTACATTTGATGGATATGGGCCGTGAAATATCACGGATATCTGTGTTTGTATGGACGGTTGCGCTTGCGCAGGGAACAATGACGGATGAAATCTGAGCAATATCAGAAGCTGCTGCTCGATGTCTGGCGTGAAGCCTGCCGCCACATCGAGATGGGGGAGTCCGCGGAGACGTTTCTGCGAATGCTGCGGCAGCAGGTGGCATTGGACGGGATCATCATTCACTGGCTCGACCAGGAGCATCGCCGAGTCTCGGTCGCGGCCGTAGTGCCCGGGCAGTTGCGATCCTCGATCGTCGCGCCGATTGAAGAAGTGTCCGAGAAGCAGTTTCGGCAGCTCGCGGAATGGATTCGCGCCGGCGTGATTCTGCGTCACGAGTCAGCGGATCGGAAACTGCTTCCTGTGCCGTTGCTGAATGCGCTGGCGGAGGGCACTTCCGGGATTCTGGTGGCACCGCTGTGTGGTCCGCACGGGACTCTGGGAATGTGTTCTCTGCTGCCGGCGAAGGGACATCCGCTGACGGGTCAGCACCGAGATCTGTTGCTGGCGATTCAGGAGCCGCTGGCCGTGGCACTTGAGAACGATCGACGTCTGCATGAACTTGCGGTGCTGCGTGAGGCGGCCGAGGCCGATCGGCGCACTCTGCTGACGCGGCTGGGGCGTGAGGAGATGGGCGGCTTAGTCGTGGGAATGGAGTCCGGGCTGAGTCTGGTGATCGCCAGGGTTCGGCTGTGTTCCAGGTCGCTGGTGCCCGTCCTGATTCTGGGTGAAACGGGAACGGGCAAGGAAGTTATTGCGCGGGAGATCCACAACGGCAGCGGACGCGGTTCCGGTCCATTTATTCGAGTCAACTGTGGCGCGATTCCGCGGGAGCTGATTGATTCGCAGTTGTTTGGGCACGAAAAGGGCAGCTTCACTGGAGCTGTTGAAGCACGGCAGGGCTGGTTTGAACGGGCCGACGGCGGAACACTTTTTCTGGATGAGATCGGCGAGTTGCCGCCAGACGCACAGGTGCGTTTCCTGCGGGTGCTGCAGGACGGTTTCGTCGAACGGGTTGGCAGTCAGCGAGTGACTCCGGTCGACGTCCGAGTGGTTGCCGCGACGCACCGCAATCTGGCAGAAATGGTCAGCAATGGACGGTTTCGGGAAGACCTGTGGTATCGCATCGCGGTGTTTCCCATTCTGATTCCTCCATTACGTGAACGACTTCACGACGTACCGGCTCTGGTCGACCACTTTGTACGCAGGGCTGCCGTGCGATTTGGACTGGCCGCGGTTCAGGCCACAGAAGCGGACATTCGGCTGATGCAGACGTACGACTGGCCGGGAAACATCCGGGAACTGGGTGCGGTGATTGACCGTGCCGTGATTCTGGGTGAGGGCAGCACGCTGGAGATTGAGGCTGCGATGGGCACGCCGCATTCCGCTGCGGCGGGGCGTGTGGGGCTGCCGTCCGCGAGTGCTGTCTTCCAGTCGCCGGCTCGCATTTCCTCAGCGCCCGTCAGCCAGGCCGCCGCCGCGTCGCCGCGAGTTGAGACGCTGGAACAGGCGATGCGACGACAGATTGAGGCGGCGCTGGAGGCGACTCGGGGGCGAATCGAGGGTGCCCATGGGGCTGCAGCAGTGCTGGAAATCAACCCGCATACGCTCCGGGCGCGGATGCGCAAGCTGGGGATCAAGTGGGCGAGCTTTCGGGCGCCTCGGATGGACCGCTGACCCGTATCCGTCCGCGGGCCGTGTGTTGCTGTGCGAAGTCCTGGCGGGGATCACGGGTGCTGAGAGGGGGCTTTCGAACGGGTGTAACCGGCAATGCGCGGGTGTCAGCAGGTGATGATCATGGGTTTATAATGTTGTATGAGGCTTCGATGCGGGTGGGCTTTGATTGTTTCTTTGGCGATGTGATCGTTGAGGAACGTGCGCCAGTGGTCGCTTTGGTGTGCTGCTCTTAAGTTCAGCATGCTGCGAGCGCCCTCCAGTGTCCAGCGCATTCCGCTGCGTTCCATGCGGTCCTTGACAATGTGACGGCAGGCACCTTCAATGACCCCCGAGGCGATCGGATAGCCGCGCCTCAGATATTCGTCGTAACGCATACGGCTCGCGTTGTGCTGCAGGTAGCCACAAATGGTGTTCAGTGTTTTCAGATCCTCACCTTGCAGCTTGTGAATTGTGCCCATCTGCCGCAGGCCGCGGACTACGCTCAACACCTCCCCGTTCAGAATTCGCAGTAATCGACAGCGGGTGAACGCGATTCGCTCGCCCCTGGCTTCGCAGAACAGACCGGCCGCTTTCCAGACATATGCCAGTGCATGCAGAATATCCAGCACAGGCACGGTCTTCTGGCTGAATGTCAGGATCGCCGCAAACGCATTCCATAAGCTTTCCTGACCATCCATCAGCACGATCAGGACCTGGCCGACACGGCGCCGCAGCGCGATCTGACTGATGATCCAGGTCACTCCCACCAGAATCCCGCTGATGATGCTGGCCGTCCCGGACTGATCCTCGGTGGCTATCGGGAAATGCGCCGTGGTGTTCTCCTTCTGAGGTTCAGGTCGAGTGCGCTCCGGATCCGGCTCTACGCCAGTATCTTCACGAAACAATGCCGCTGTGATTTCTTCCGGAGTACGAACATGCGGATCGACGGTATACACGCTCGCCACGGTGGCCATCTTCCGATTGCCCGGGTTCTTCTTTGCCGTCTCGAACGCGGGGACTTTCTCCACATCCTGCCTGATCAGTGGAACGCCCTTGCAGTCGGCCGATGCGACCAGCAGCCTGGCTTCGCTGCCAGGGTCCGGCTCCGGCAGGTCGGCCAGAAACTCACCGGCCGAGCGACCCATCTGCTGATTGATCGTTTCCATCGTATCCACTGAGAACTGATCGTTCAGGACGAGTCCCAGATTCGCGGCTGCCTCACCGTACGCCTGATCAACGCAGAACACCTGCGAAAACTCCTGCATCAGGTGCGACCACCGGGATGCCGGCAGCGACATCCGCGCGCTGACGGGCCGCAGCTCGATTTTCTTCTACTTTCCGGCACTGTACTGGAACTGGTCGAATGTGTGCGTACCGAAAACGGATCGGATCACTGTGGCCATCGGCTGTTCGGTGCGAAACAGCGTCTTTCCGTTCTCCGGCTGAACTTCCGGCCCGAGGTCGCCGTCCCCCTGATGAGCCACAAACAACTCCATTGCCTGAAAGCCGATCTGCAGCACCGAATTCCAGACGGCCCGTTCGGTCTGATCAAAGCTGTCGCCCTTCCGGGCGGCCGTCATCACAGTGGCCTGGAGCTGTTTCGCGATGTTCGAAATCTGCCCAGCTGCCTCAGCCGCCAACGAATTTCGTCGGCCAGTCGCATGGGTTTCAGGATTGTCAGCAAGCGTTGTTTCGGAGATACTCATCGAAAGCGGCCTCCCTGCCTTGGTGAAACGGAAAATGAACACCCGAATCATTGCAGGTAGTCCGTTTTTTGTTTACCCCACTTCTCCCATTTTCTCAGCGTTGCCGGCGCAATGCCGGTCACACCCACGGGATTGTGACGAACGGATACCATTCGAGACTTCGGGGTAATGCACAATCCCCGTGCGCCGCATTGTTCGCTGCTCGCGAGAATAGGCTATGTCGAATCAAAACGACGAAGTCTGCACGCAGCCCATCGACAGCGTTTGACACTGCTTGCAAACCATAATTTGCATTGAGTATGAATGTGCAAGGCCATCGTCAAACGGCTCTCTCGGGATCGCATGACTAAGATCGAAATCATAGACGGTGAGATACGGGTTGATTTCTCGGGACCAACCGGCGTGTTCTATGATAGCGGGCAGCAATTCCAGGGGCAATTCACTCAGTCGTTTCTCGGAAATCAACGTGAACAAATCAAGTTCAGCATCTGACAGCCTTGATTGCTCGACCGCGCGGACCACCGTATCGTCTATTGCGTAGTGAATCATGGCGCCGTGGCTGGCGTGTGGAT
>SYLK01000850.1 GCA_005809115.1 Planctomyces sp.
CGGAGAGTTCGCGGCGTCGCAGCAGATTGGCACCACTCAGCGGCGGCAGTTGATCCCATCGCGAACGATTCTGGTCCGGCGGGGCGATCTGCATCACAAAGTGGGACAGACCGTCGCGTGTCGGCCGCATCTGCTGCGGGTCCGTCAGCTGAGCATCCGCGGGGTTCATCTCGACGGGCAGCAGTCTGGCAAGGGGAGACTTGTCATATCCACCAGCCCCGAAATTATTGAACCCGCCGGTCATCATCAGTCCGGCGCCCTGCAGGCAGCACTGCTGCAGGGCCGCCAGCTGCCGCGGCTGAAAGGCTGACGCCGGAACATTACCGATGATATAAGCATCGTAGTTTCCGGGCACGAAGTACTTGTCATCGATCTGATTGCGGTCGGCGAAACTCCCAGACCGGATCAGCTGAAAATCCAGCTGAATCCGGCTGCTGCGGTTGATTCCTCTCAGAAAACTCTGTTCGGCGCGGAGGATGTCAAAATACGCCACACGAATTCCGCCCTGCCGCACCCGGATGATGGTTTCCACACGATTGTTCGTCTTTCGGATCTCCCCGGGCAGAGGATCCGCCTCAATGGCGAGCTTCAGTTCGCCCTCGCGATCCGGCACGATCTGCAGCGACAGCACCACATCCTCGGCCGCTCCCCCGGGCGTATGGGTCACCACGGAGCGATTCGACGTCGACCGATCCACCGGGCGCATGATTCCCGAGACTCCAGGCAGCACCTGACTGCGGTCTTCCAGCAGTACGCGGACTCGCACTGGCTGCCCCTGGGCTCCGGCGGATTTCAGCTTCACACGAACCGGCAGGACGTTGCCACGAAATACGTCTCGAGAAACATCGAGTTCTTCCAGTGCCAGGTCCAGGCCCGCATCAGATGATTCGGCGCTGCCGTACACAACGGGATACAACGGCCGCTGCTGCCGACCCAGCAGACGGGCAGGTTTCAGCGGATCGATATCCAGACTGCCCGACGCCGCCTGCCGACCGTCACTGAGCACAATCACACCGGCCACACGCGTGCGTCCGGCATCCTCGGATAACTGCTCGAGCGCCTTCCCGAAAGCCGTCATTCGTCCGGCAACTCCGTCTTCCGGCTGCGCCACCACCTGCAGCGTGTCCGAGAAGTCACGGTACCGGATTTCCGTTCTGCCCGCCAGGGCCTGCAGTGATGGCGCAGCCGCGGCCAGGGTTTCCAGGACCGCCTTGCGCCGCGAAACACCTCCCGGAGTATCCGTGGTCTGCATGCTGGGACTGATGTCGGTCAGCACATACAGGGCGGAGTCAGATCTGTCCTGGCTCCTGAGCTGTGCCACCGGACGCAGCATCAGCAGCAGAATCAGGAATGCGCTCAACAGGCGGAGCCCCGAAAGAGAGATTCGCGTTACCGGTGGCAGCTGCTGAATTCGGCGAGGGTAAGCCAGCGCAACCACGGCCAGCATGGCGACACAGGCAGCCAGCATGAGGGGCCACGGCCAGATTGGTTCGAAATGCAGCGACATCAGCGCTCGTCGTAAAAGAAGTTCGCCATCAGGTGCTCGCCGCAGAAAATTACCACCAGGACGCCCATCAGCACCGGAAATACCTCAACCCCCAGCCGTCCCACGCGCACCGCCTGAGACAGCTCGTCGGGACGGTCAACGAATGTGAACCGCTGTTTTCCCAGAATTTCCTGCAGCTTCTCTTCCGCGATCCGCGACAGATCACTCTCTTCGTCCCGAATGTTGACCGCGAATGCGGACTCAAACGGACTCCCGGATTCGAACGGGCGCACGCGGTAGTGTCCCGCATCAAATGCATCCGCGATCAGCAGTGAGGCGTGTTCAGGCGATAATTCGCCCTTCGTGTTTCTCAGATCCGGACGACGCAGCAGGAACTGCGAGAATCGCTGACTCCCCGGCACCGGCAACTCCACCGCCTGCCCGGATACATAATTGCGGGTCTGATCCGAAGCGCCGGTCAGGTGCTGCATGATCAGATCGCTCCAGACCAGAAAGGCCCAGTTCTCCACCACGAAATTGTTCCAGCTGCTGCCACCGTTCGGCAGGTTGTCAAGTGCCGACGCGAACATCAGGCATCGTCCCGCTCCCACCCGACGCGCCAGCAGTGCCGGTCGGTTTCCCGGTCCGGAGAACCGCATCAGAACCTCGCCCTGCGGATCGGGTTCGACCGCCCAGCATCGGTCAAACAGCGCCCGCGACAGCTCGGTGCGTGCTTCTTCCCATCGGGCAAATGCACGGCCCACAACATCCTTGTCACTCACAACCGTCAGCTGTGCCGGTTCCTTCAGGTATTTCACGGGCGATATCGGAATCGCCGGCAGGATCTGCCGGCTGTCGCCCGCAGTCCAGTGCTCCGGACTGATCTGCAGTGATCCCAATCCGAAAAAGACCCCGCCGCCCGATTCAGCAAATTTTCGCAGCGCCGACCAGAAAGCGACGTCCGGCTCCCGGCAGTTGATGACACAGATGACGTCATAGTCCGACAGAGTCTGCTGACTGAACTGCGACAGGCGGATACTCCTGCATTCGTAAAATTCCAGCCCCACGGCAGCAGCGCCCTCCGGCTGCAGGGCGTTCCTCAGGAAGAAGCTTTCCGCAGCGGATTCGGCCACAAACAGCAGTCTGGGTTTCGGACGGACGGCGATGGTGAAGTACCGAATGCTGTCATCCGGCAGCGGGTCGGCCCCGGACAGCCGCACAAATCCATCCACGAAGGGCTGCCCGGCCGGCATCTCCAGTGTCAGCTGCAATTCTGTCGGGCCAGCTTCCGTGCGCACGATCCGGGGCGCGCCCAGCCGAATCTCGCGCCCGCCGGAATCAAGCCGGAAGACCTCGACCGCTGCGGCCGTATCCACCGCACTCGAGGCGGCCACTGTGACCGACAACAGCACTTCCCGCCCCGGTACGCTGGTCTCTTCCGACAGACGCAGACCGGAAAAACTCACGTTCCGCGGCTGTGCCACACCCACGTTCACGACATAGATCTGCAGCCATTCATGCTGTGCCACAAGGTCCGCCAGACCGCTTTCATCGGGATGCGCCCAGGCCGTGGGAGAAAGATCCGTGAACACCAGAATCTCGCGTGCAAACAAATCCTCACCTTCGCTGACACCGGTTTCTTCCTGCAGTCGCCGTCGATCATCGATCAGGCTCTGGATCGCAGACTTCAGGATGCTGTTCAGCGACTGCGGGACCGCCGTCGGCTGCAACGCCTCCATCCGGGACTGGGCACCCGTCAGATCGGCCTGAAACACAACTTCCTCGTCCGGAGACAGTCCGGCACTCGCCACGCGGCTGCCCGTCGGAAGATGGCTGAGATAGTCGCCTGCGACATCGCGGGCCTGGTCGAGACGCGTCCGGTTCTCGTGCCGCAGCGTCATGCTGATGCTGGTATCAAACAGAAACACGGCCGCCACCGGAATGTTTTCCATCGCCTCATTCCGCGGTGCCAGCAACTCTCCGCGAACCCGCATGCCCCATGGCAGTCCCGCTGCCAGCAAGGCCAGCAAGGCCCCTCCGGACACACACCAGGTCCGGCGTCTGGTACGCGCCTCACGGAGTGCTGCCGAGTCCGGGAGACCGGAATCCCGGCGACAGAGCCAGCGGTAGACGCCGAAAGCCGCCGCTGCCGTGGCACCCAGGATCACCCATTCCCACCAGCGGAGACCATATTTCGCCGCCGGCAGCGAGGGCCTTGCAATGGCCAGGACCGCCACTGCAATCAGACCGGCCCGCAGCATCAGGAGCAACCAGTGTCTGAGCTTCATGCGGCGAGCATTCGACGGCTGTCTGGTTCGGAGCAGCCGCAGTGCAGGAAACTCGATTCGTCTGGGCCGCGCACGCATCACCAGGTGCAGCACGATGGGCACCACAGCCAGTATCATTCCCGTCAGCATCGTCGCGTTAATCAGCGTCATCAGATCCGTCAGTCCCGGCACATGGCAGCGAACTTGTGACACATTTGCAGAAAACCGTGATCAGGGTAAGCCCGCTGGCTCCGCGACAGCAGTGCTCTCACATGAGTTGTATTTATGCCACGGATTTCCAGTCCGTTGCCGCCAGCCTTTGTCGACGGACTGGAAGTCCGTCGTGCCCCGAAAATCACCGTTGACCACGCCCTAGACATCACTTTCTGATGCTCCCGTGAATTCACTGGCCCGGGCTACTGCCAGTGCGGCTGAAAGAAACACCACCGTCAGCAGCAGCAGCCACAGAATCTGCTCCGGATTGCCCCCTTCGGCAAAGACGTGTCGAAAGAAGGCATTCCCCCGGATTTCCTTCTGTCCTTCGGGTTCAGCCCAGTTGATCATCAGCGAACGCAGCCGGTACTGCACTGTCAGCCGATTGATATTGGCCGGGATCAGACTCAGGATCACTTCCACCACCCCGGTATAAGCCACACAGAAGACCATCGCCCGCCTGGGAAACAGTGCTCCGATCAGCAGATACAGGGCGCCGTACGCCACCGACGACAGGAGACACAGCCGAATCATCGTAAACCAGATGCGGGCCATCCACTGAACACGCTGCCCGATCCCCGAATCGTTGCCGAAAGTCCCCGGTGCTGCGGCCGTGAACAGCGGATCAAAGCCGATCAGCAGCGTCACCAGCGTCACGCTCACGACGGCAGCAGTCACCCCCCAGACCACCGCGAGAAGATATTTGCCCAGCAGCAGACAGACTACTCCGTGGGGCCGAGTAGCCAGGTAGACCCAGCTGCGCTGTTCCAGTTCGGTGGCAATTGCCGGCGCAGCATTCAGAAATACTCCCAGCGCGCAGCAGACACACGGGATCAGCATGTAGAATAACACCGACCATACCGTGTCAATCGTTGAACGCGGCATGTTCGTCACGATTTCCCCCTGGAACCGTACCAGCAGAACGATCACCACGGGAAAGCTGACCAGCGCAAGCCAGGCACCAATCCGCCATGGTGTCAGGTTGCGCCGCAGTTCATAGCCAAACACAGCCCACACCTGGCTCACATCTCACCTCGATGGATCTTCATCAGCGAACTGAACAGCGACTGCAGCGAGTCGTCCGCGGTTTTCAATTCAAATATTCGAACGCCCTGCTCGGTGACCAGCTGCGGCAGGATCCGGGACAGCTCGCCGGTGTGTCGCGTGGAGAGAATCAGCACCTCTTCGCCCGCCGCGGAACGTCCCATGCGCACGGAATCCACCAGTTCCCGCTCCAGCAGCACAGCTCCCAGTCGCCTCGGACTGCTGCTGCGAATGTGGATCTCCATCGGCACGTCGAACAGCAGTTCATGCACTTCTTCAGCCGTACCTGAAGCCAGCAGCCGACCACCCGAGATCAGCAGGAATGACTGAGTCAGTGCCTCGATTTCATGCAGCAGATGGCTGGCACCAATGATGCTTCTGCCCGCGGTCATGAAGTTCCGCAGCAGTTCAGTCATCGCGGCGCGGCCGACCGGATCCAGTCCGCTGAACGGTTCATCCAGAATCAGCAGCTCAGGCTCATGCGAAATTGCCTGGGCCAGCCGGGTTCGCTGTCGCATCCCCCGGGAATAACTGGATATCGGCCGCAGCATCGCGTCCGACATGCCAACGGTCTCCATCACTTCCGCTGCCCGCTGGCGCGCCCGCTGCCCCGCATACCCCTGCATGCGAAGCAGAAACGCCACCCATTCCAGACCGGCCACCCCCGCATACATTCCCTCGAAACCCGGGCAGTACCCGATCCGACGCATCAGCTCAGGATTATTCCGGGGATTACTGCCCAGAACCTTCACTTTGCCACGAGTCGGCCGAAGCTGCCCCATCAGCAGGTTGAGGAACGTACTCTTGCCGGCCCCATTGGGTCCCAGCAGCCCCCAGGCACCGGACGGCAGCGACACACTGATGTCGTTGACTCCCATCACGCGGCCATAAAGTCGCGTTACGTTCTCAAATTCAATCATGCTTACCGCCTGCGCCTGCCATTCTCTCATCGTCTGCCCCTGGCAGACGCCGACTGCGACCTGTGTCAGACCTGCATCGGTGCCGAAACGCGTCGAATCAGCACCGCCAGGGAAACTGCGGTGATGACGCCCAGAAATGCCAGACGAGTCTCGATATCACTGATCCCCGTTCTGACGTCCAGGATCCACCCGCCAATATCGCGAAACAGGTGAAACAGACTCAGTGCTCTGTCACAGCTAAAAAGTCGGA
>SYLK01000851.1 GCA_005809115.1 Planctomyces sp.
GACGATCTTCGACTTGTCGACGTTCGCCGGATCTGGGATCGCGCGCCGCATAGTGCCTTTACGGATCTTGTGCGGTTCAACGATCACTGGTTCTGCGTATTTCGTGAAGGGAAGGACCATGTCTCTGCGGACGGTGCACTGCGAGTGATCAGTTCAGCCGACGGCACGGACTGGGATTCGGCAGCGCTGATCACATCGAAGAATTCTGATCTCCGCGACGCGAAGATCACGATCACACCGGATCAGCGACTGATGCTGACCGGCGCTGAGGCGCTGCACGACAAATCGAACCAGACGCATCAGTCACTGGCGTGGTTTTCAGACGACGGACGACACTGGAGTGAACCGCAGAAGATTGGCGATCCGGATTACTGGCTGTGGCGTGTGACCTGGCATGGTGACACGGCTTACGGGGTTGGCTACGGCTGTGGCAGTGATCGGTCGGTCCGACTGTATCGCAGCCAGGACGGCCGCAGATTTGAGACGCTGGTGGAACGGCTGTTTGATGTCGGTTACCCGAACGAGACGTCGCTGGTATTCGACGGCGACACGTGTTACTGCCTGCTGCGGCGTGACACGCCCCCCAATACGGGACTGCTGGGAGTGGCGGAACCGCCATATACCGACTGGAATTGGAAGGATCTGGGGATGCGAATCGGCGGTCCGCATCAGATCCGCCTGCCGGACGGTCGGCTGCTGGCTGCGGTCCGGCTTTATGATGGTGCCGTTCGCACGTCGCTCGTCTGGATCGACCCGCGAACCGGACACGCGACTGAATGTCTGAAGCTGCCGTCCGGCGGTGACACCAGTTACGCGGGGCTGATCTGGCATGACGATCTGCTATGGGTCAGTTACTATTCATCGCACGAAGGCCGGACCAGCATTTATCTGGCCAGAGTGGCAATCGCGAGTTCGGCAGCGGATGAGAAAAAGTCGCCGAAATGACAGGCGACTGCGGGAATGCCGGGCGACTGCGAGAATGCCGGGCGCCGGCTGCCACGACCGGATTTCACAGACCGGCGTGGTGTTCTTCCGCAGTGGTGGCGTTCCGCAGTGGGGGGCTTCTGTCGCCAGATCGTGTCTCCGGGGGTTGAGAACATCAGGAAAACCGGGGTTTGAGGTGACGTCCGCTTGCAGACAGGGCTGGGATCTGACAGGCTGATAGGAGAGGGCCGCGGGTTGAAGTGTGGCCTCTGTGGGAATTGGGCTCTCAACTGGGCGATGTTGCTTGTTCCTCATGTGGAAAAATGCACATGCTGGTAGTGCTTGAGCTGCAGGATCAGGCTGCAAATATCCGCAGGGTGACCGTTCGGCACGATATCGTGGTGGGTCGTGGTTCTGACTGCAATCTGCGTTTGTCTGCCCCCCAGATCAGCCGTCGGCACTGTTTTCTGCGAATCGGACGCGAGTCGGCGTCAATTATGGACCTGGACAGTCGCAACGGCACGTTTCTGGACAATGTGCGGGTGGAATCCGGCCGCAGCTACAGCCTGACCCACGGCTCAATGCTCGCCCTTGGCCCGATTCGGTTCCGGGTGGAAATTCGATCTGAGACCGGCACGGAATCTGACCTGCCGTTGCTGGACGATTCGATCTCCGGTCTGGGCGGCAGCCCGAATCGGGCAGCATCGACGAATCCTGCTGAACTCAAGCCCAATGGACCCATTGGCGGAACAGGCGATGCCGCGTTGCGATTTTTGATTGAGCATCGTGGTCACTCGGCGGAGCCGCAGGAATCGACCGCCGGGATGGATGCGGACGCCGTCTTTTTTCCTGGTTCCGCTGATTTTCCGTCGCAGTCGGAGCACGGTGGTGGCGGCGCTGCCCGAGAGAACTCACAGTTGCGGAGCGACAGTCCTGAAGCCCGGGGGGGGGCCGGGCGGGGTTCCGGGGCGATGGCGGATCCCGCCGCCGAGTTTGCCAGCGCGGCAGAGCGGCTGGCGGGAGGAAACCCGCCTGGAGAGTCGGGCGGTGACTGGTTTTCGGGCATTTCACCTTCGCCGCTCCAGCAGGTCGATGATGATCTGCGACAGTTTTTTCGCAGTCTGAGCTGAGACCATCGGCTGAACAGAAGGAACAACCGGAATGAAGTCCAGTGGCAGTGACAGCCTTTCTGGAGCTGTCGCGACGCAGCAGGCAGCTGCGGCGGCGATGTCCCATCGCAACATGATTATTCGCTTGTCGATGATGATGTTTCTGCAGTTCTTCGCCTGGGGTGCGTGGTTTGCGACGCTGGGTGCGGTCATGAACTCGCACCAGCTCAGCAGCTTCATCGGCGCGGCTTATGAGAGCGCGCCGATCGCCGCCATCTTCGCGCCGCTGTTTCTGGGACTGATCGCGGATCGGCTGTTCGCCTCGGAAAGGGTTATGGGGACCCTGATGTTGCTCGGCGGGGTCATCATGCTGGCAATTCCCGGCGTCGCGTCACGGGGCGAGGCCGCCGGCGGCACCATCGTGTGGCTGATTCTGGCGCATCTGCTGTGCTATATGCCGACGCTGGGACTGGGTAATACCATCGCATTTACGCATATTCCCGATCAGAATGACTTCCCGCGGATCCGCGTCTGGGGAACGATCGGATGGATCGCCGCCGGGCTGCTGGTCGGGGCGATGGGCTGGTCAAACAAGTTCGAAATCTTCTGGCTTGGCGCCGGATGCTCGATCCTGCTGGGAATCTATTGCTTCACGCTGCCAGACACGCCTCCACCGCTCCGGGGCCGACCGATGGACCTGCGTTCGCTGCTGATGGTTGACGCCTTCCGGCTGCTGGCCGACCCGAATTTCCTGGTCTTTGCCGTCTGTTCGACTCTGATCTGCATCCCCCTGGCGTACTACTACGGGATGACATCCACGTTTCTGAACCACACCGGGTTCTCGCAGTCTGCCGCCACGATGACGATCGGACAGATGTCCGAGATCTTCTTCATGCTGCTGATTCCGTTCTTCTTCAGACGACTGGGACTGAAGGTGATGATCCTCGTGGGGATGGCCTGCTGGGTTGTTCGCTACGCGCTGTTTGCCTTCGGGGCGCCGGATCAGGTCACGTGGATGCTGCTGCTGGCCGTGGCCCTGCACGGAATCTGCTATGACTTCTTTTTCGTCACGGGTTTCATGTATACGGATCAGAAGGCTCCCGAGGCCATTCGTGGTCAGGCGCAGGGCCTGCTGGTCTTTCTGACCCAGGGAATCGGGATGTTCTTTGGTTATCGCATCATGGCAGCCGGCAGTTTTCTGGGCATTCCGCTGAATCTGACCATTGGTCAGTTTGGTGCTCAGGTGACCCAGGCGGACGCCTACATGGCGTCGCTTCAGGCGGCGCAGGGCGAATCGGCTGCTCTGGGGTTCTTTCAGACGTTCACGCGGATGTTTTCCCGCAGTCTGCCGGCGGGAACGGACCCGCAGCTGCTCAGCTCCACCATGGAGCAGTGGAAGAACTTCTGGCTGTTTCCCTCGATCATGGCCGGGATGGTTCTGATCGTGTTTGCGCTGGCGTTCTGGGATCGAATGAAGCCGGCTCCGGCGCCGGCGGATCCCGGCACTCATTGACCGGACTGGGCGGCCGAGCCCCTGCTGTTGTCGCAGCGCTGACGTGATGCGGGATGATCGCCGACCAGTCCGCGATGGCTGAGCGATGCCCCGGATCCTCGTCGCAGACCCTGATGTTTTGCATTCTTCAAGCCGAAAACTGACCTTATGGCTGTTCCTCGAGTCTGTGTGCTGCGTGCCCCCGGGACAAATTGTGACGTGGAGACGGCGTTTGCCTTTGAGCGTGCCGGGGCCGTGGCTGAACGCGTCCACCTCTTCCGACTGCTGGAGAACCCTCGCCGACTGTCCCAGTATCAGATCCTGTGCATCCCGGGTGGGTTCAGTTACGGAGATGACCTGGGTGCCGGTGTGATTTTCTCTCGACAGCTGCGCGGAACCCTCAACGACGTC
>SYLK01000852.1 GCA_005809115.1 Planctomyces sp.
CAGGTAGGCCAGCGCCATCATTTTTTTTCCAGCTTTCTGTTTTGCCGCCGTGACTTCGTCCGGGGCGGTGGTGCTGACCAGCTGGTTCAGCGCCGGACCTACTTCCTCCAGCAGACTGCGTTGAAACGTCTTCCATCCTTTTTCATCCACGGAATCCACATTCACGGCCTTGATTGCGGCATGGGCAGTGCCCAGCGCCTTCGACGGGTCCGGCCGAAATATTGCCCCGACGAATGGCACAGAGACCTTGCCCATCACAACGCCGCCGATGAGTACCACGGCCAGGATGCCGCCTGCCACCATTCCCACAGTCTGCCCGGAATAGTTGAAGGAGAACCCCCCTCCACCCCCGCTCGATTTCTTCGCGGCAGGTTTCGGGGGCTGAAACGTCGTCGCCGGACGGGGTGGCGTATAAGCGGCCGACTGTGCCACGGGCTGACCGGCGGAATATGCCGGTTCGACCGGTCCCGACGGTGACGCGATGCCGTCGGGAACGCCGTGCGGGACGATCGGTACTGGCGCCATCTGAGGAATTCCGGCTCCGGATGCCTGCACCGGACTGGGCTCTCTGCGCTTGCCATCGTCCGTGAAAATCTCGTCAAAGATCTCCCCCAGCTGCTCGTCGGAAACCTGCTTCAGTCGCCGTTTTCGGGATTTTCCCTTTGGTTTCCCTTCACCTGCGGTCTTTGCCTCAGTCGATTCGCCCCGGGCGCCGGCCGTTGCGGCCGCGTCCTGATCTTCAGTGTCCTCGGACTGACGCACCTCCTGCTCCCTGGGACCATGGTCCTGCAGGCGATACGGCTGCTGGCGGACAGGCGCTGGTGCATCCCGTGAACCCGACTTGATGGCCTGAATCACTGCCGCTGCCACCTCGGGAATACTGATCGAAGGCTTCCAGACTCCGAAGTCCCCTTCGCGGACCAGATCTGTGTCATCCAGTGACCCGGATTCGGCGATCGCGATCAGTTCTTCCAGCGGCATTGGCCCCATCACTTCGCCCAGCGACTGACAGTAATACCTCTGCTCTGTCAGATTCGCCGCCGACTGACTGACTGATGGCGGATACCCTGACGCCGGAGAAATCTCTCGCGGTGTCTGACGTTGCGGCGGTGCTGACCGCCCGGACCGATCCACCGGTTTGCGAGCCGGACGGTCTTCGAACTCGAACGACAACTCCGACAGATCCGATAATTCTTCCAGCTCTTCCGGCCTGTCACCATCCTCCGCAAAGAATGGCACCTCGGAGGCGGCAATCCACTCTGCCGCTGACTCACGTCGCACGAGATCCGTGGGTGACAGCATCTGGTCGCGCAGCAGCTGCAGGATCTCTCGTTCCGTCACCGGACCGAATTCCTCCATCAGCATCTGGTAATACCACCGTTCGGACATGGGCTCCACCTTTGCGCATTGAAACTGATCATCGACCAGCGAGTCACCAGGACTCGCCATGGCACAATGTCAGAAAGTCGATCTCTGACCCGCACGCCATCCCGCATACCCAACCGGGGTATCAGCGACTCAGGCCTCAGAGTCGGCGAGTCCAACTCACACCATCGCTCGATCCGCCCGGTCATTGTGACGAATGGAATCGGCCATGAAAACCACGGTTTCAGGATTCCTGGTGTGAAGTCGCGGGATTCTGCGGGAAATTGTCGCCAACGTTTCTGCAAAGTGCTACTCTCAAGCACAGTCCGTCCCGGATGTAAACGGCACATTTGTTCAGTGCTTCAGGCGCGGCCGAGTTCAGCAGGGTTGATCAGACAAGGGCATCAGAAATCCGGTTTCATGAAGATTCAGCAGCTGATTGAGCATTACGGAGTTCGGATCAATCCGTTCAGCCAGGAGGACGCGCAGTCCGACCATATTTTTCAGCAGCACTGCGCGGAGACGATCTACCACCCGGCGTGGGACAAGGTGCTGGGCGATTGTGGCAATCCCAGCACGTCAATCGTTTTTGGTGAGAAGGGTTCGGGCAAGACCGCGATCCGGCTGCAGCTGATCCACAGCCTGCGGGAGTACAACCGCGATCATCCACTGAATCGCGCGTTTGTGATCAGTTACGACGATCTGAATCCTTTTCTGGATACATTCCGGGATCGACTGCGGGGGCGTCGGCGGCATCCGGATCATGCACTGCAGGAATGGCGGCTGTGGGACCACATGGATGCACTGCTGACTCTGAGCACGCGTCGGCTGTGCAACGTGATTGCCGATCCGAATGCAGCAGATGCCGATTTCAGTCTGAGTCAGATTCGAGAACTTCCTCGTCTGCGAAAGCGCGACCTGCTGATGCTGGCTGCTTTTTATGACCAGTCGTCGGATCAGTCGCACTGGCAGCGCTGGTCACGCATCCGGCAGCGGATGGGGTTCATGAATCTGGCGGTCCACTGGCCGTTTGCGTCTGGCGTGGCGGTGACGCTGCTGGTTCTGGCATTCGCCCTGCGCAATGTTTCGGCCGAAGGGATGTCGGCCTTGTCGGCGCTGGCATCATGGTGGGTTTACGTGGTGATTCTGGTCGGGTGGATTCCGTGGGGCAGACGGTTTCTGTCGTTGTGGTGGAAATCACGTCAGATTGCGCGGCAGGTTCGCATTCTGGAGCACGGAATTCCGGCGCTGCGGAGAATACTTTCCCGATTTCCCCCGCACGAGATCGACGATCAGCCGATGCCATCCCGGGACCGCAGTGATGATCGATACGAGCTGCTGGCCAAGCTGCAGCGCATTCTGGCGCCACTCGGCTTTTCCAGCATCGTCGTACTGGTCGACCGCGTGGATGAACCACATCTGATCAATGGGTCCGCGCAGCGGATGAAGGATTTCCTGTGGTCCATGTTCGACAACAAGTTTCTGAAACATCCGGGCATCGCCTTCAAGATGCTGCTGCCGAAGGATGTGGTGTATTTTCTGAACCGTGAAGAACGAGAGTTCTACGAACGGTCGCGACTCGACAAACAAAACCTGATCAAGTCACTGGAATGGACAGGTGAGTCATTGTTCGACATGGCCACCAATCGGATGCGTGCCTGTCTGACCGAAGGCGCGGACAGAACGCTGACCGTAGGGAGCCTGTTCGCCGACGACGTGACCAGCGCAGATCTGATCAGTCGCTTTGCCAGACTCCGCGTGCCACGCCACCTGTTTCGCTTCCTGTATCGTCTGCTGACGGAGCACTGCCATCGGGCGGTTGTAGACAAACCGTCCTGGAAAATCAGTCGTTCCGTGCTGGACAGCACCATGGAAAGCTATGCCCGCGAACTGGAAGCCATGGACCGCGGGCTGGGCACCGGCTGAAATCCCGGTGCCGTCGCTCGTCAGGCTTCCACCCAGGCATCGAAGACGCGGACCTGTGCCCACGTTTCCTTGTTGCCGACGATGAACTCCTGATGCCGGGGCGACACCTGATACGCATCATGCGACTCCAGCGAATCAAACACCACGTGCAGCGCCACGTGAAATGCCTGATCGTTGACCGGGCGAGTGAACTCCGGGGCCAGCGTCCCGGCGGCGTAAAATGTGATTCCGGAGTGAGGTTTCAGAAGCCGGTGACAATCCTGTACCAGCTTCCGCACGGACTCTTCAGACGGATCCCGGAGCGTGAAATACACCATATGAGACAACAAGGCCGCACTCCCGTAACGAGACTGACGCGGTGAACAGAAAAAAGGATCGGGCCGGAACGGCCACGGCTCGGCCCCGAAACGGCCCCGCCGCGGCCCGGAACACTATCGCGAACCTGCAGCCAGGGCAAATCAACGCCTGACGGATCCGGCGCGTCAGTGGCTGGATTCACGGAAAAACCGGCGAATCCGGGACACCGCCCGCATCGTGAGATCGATCAGTGGCAGATCGAGCGGCAATGCCTGAGACGAGACTTTGGAAATCACAAGCTCACACTGCGGGTCCACAAACAGATGCTGCCCGTGAATCCCGAATCCAAACAGCAGCGGAGTCTCCTCCTGCACTGAATACCACTGGCTGCGGTACGCGATCGGCAGTCCCGGAAAACAGGCTGCGAAACGACCGGCTTCCCAGGCAGCGCGGTCACCGTTTCGCATGATGTCGCTGATCCAGTCTCCGGGCACGATCTGTCGATCACCGCGCCGACCTGCCTGAACGATCAGCTGGCCCACGCGGGCCAGATCCCGCACCGAGGCAGAGATGCCACCGGCGCAGCGAGGTGCTCCCAGCCGGTCGACCGTGATGCACGCGCTTCGCATCGCCCCCATGGGTTTCCACAACAGATCACTCAGCAGATCGGCAAATCGCTGCCCGGTCGCGCGCTCAATCACCCAGCCGAGAAGATCCGTATTGGGCGAGATGTAGTGGAACATTCCGCCGTGAACGCCCTGCGTTTCCGTCAGACGACAGAACCAGGATCGCAGGTCAGACGGAGTGTCGCCCGGGCTCGGCGGATTCCAGTTTGTCGCCCTGCGGTATTCGATGATGGGCCCCGAGGTCGCCAGATAGTCTTCGTCAAACTGCACGCCGGCCCGCATATCCAGCAGATCCCGAACCGTGGCGCCACAGTAGGCCGTCCCGCCCAGCTCCGGAACGAAGTCTGTCACCAGCCGGCCGGGAGCCAGATGCCCCTGGCCGGTTAGAATCCCCGCCAGCAGCGCCAGCAGTGACTTAGAGACGGACATCAGGATATGTGGCGTGTCGGACGTCATCCCGTGGGCATAGTGCTCGAAAACGATCCGACCGCGGTGCAGTATCACCAGGCCGTCAGTCCCTGTCTCTGTCAGGAACTGCGAGAAACTCAGTTGCGGAGCGTTGTCCGGATCCGGCAGCAGTCCGGAAAGATCTGTCGGCGACACCGGCAGGTCCCAGACATCGTCGGGAAAATTCGCAATCTCCGCCGTCGGAACCAGCTCCCGGACATGCTGAAATGACCATCGGTTGTACGGCGGACTTCTCCAGTTGGTGAGCGTCACCTGATGATCAGGTGCGGGAGGAAAACCATGCATCAGCTGATCCATTTGATTCCACTTTTCCAGCCGTGGCTGCGTGCTGCCGAACTCGACTCAGCACCGTGCCTGCTCTGTCAACCCGGGCGGCCCGATCGCCGTCAGTTGCCCTTCTCGGTTCCCGCCTGCAGAAAATTCTTTACGCGGTCCAGCAGGCCGGCAAAAATGCTGGGATCATATCCGGCGTAAAAGCTGATGATCGAAACGGTGGGTGCCAGCCGCATGTAGGCCGCCTGATCCGGCGATATCAGCGAGTCCGTCGCAAACACGAGCAGGCCGGCGAGCACCAGCGAATAGACACCAAACCCCCGCATCACGGCCGACATATAATAGGTGGCCAGCCCGCGGGTACTGGCAGGTCCGGCACTGGCCGGACTGCGGACGGTATCCGTGTCGGATGTGAATTTCGTGCGATTCCCGAGGGCACCCAGAAATGCGGCGATGCACGACAGGACGCCGATGTTGGTGATCGTCCAGAAGGCGAGCACGACCACCCAGTTAACCACCAGCTCTCCGGATACCGTCGGGTTTTCAATGGC
>SYLK01000853.1 GCA_005809115.1 Planctomyces sp.
ACGTCGCGGGATCTGCAGCGGCTGGAAACCAAGGGTCCCCTGGAAACGCTCCGCATTGTCGTCGATCTGGCGTGTGAGATTGGTCGTGACGGACGCGAGGGCAAACCGGTGGGAACGCTGTTTGTCGTCGGCAACCATCGCAAGGTGATGCAGTTATCCAGCGAACAGGTGCACGATCCCTTTCGCGGCTATCCGCGCTCAGAGCGGCTGATCCGCAATCCTCGTGTACGGGAGAGCATCAAGGAGATCGCCCAGATGGACGGGGCATTCGTGATCTCCGCTGATGGCGTGGTCCAGGCAGCGGGGCGTCATTTGCGGGCCACAGCTGACAATCTGACGCTGTCCAAGGGCCTGGGTTCACGGCACTGGGCAGCTGCGGAGATTTCCCGCGCTACCGGAGCGATCGCCATTGCCGTTTCGGAATCGACGGGCACTGTGCGAGTCTTTCAGGACGGCGTCGTGGTGCTGAGGATTGAACCGATGGACTCGGCGATGAAATGGCACGACGAATAGGTCCGTGAATCCGCACCTCTGGACTCCTGCCGTCGCAGAGCACCAGGATGACTCAGGCTGACACCGTCGGCACTCCCCGGGGTTCTGGCTGCGATTCGATCGGCTGCGGGGTTGGGAGTTCTGATTGTCCTGAATGAGTTCAGGGGATACCGGCAGTGGACCAGACTGCGGGCATCGCGACCGGGGGGCAGTACGCGGTCGCTGAACCTTCAGGCAATTAACTCCCAACCCAGGGCACAGGTGGATGTGTGGGGCGGAGCACACGGATCCACGATCGACGCTGTCAGGCTTCAGGCCACGCGATTCGGCAGCCGGACACGGCCGAAACGTTTTCCGGTGGCATCATACAACAGGACCTCGTTGGAGGGTTCCGCCCAGACGGCCGCGAGTTTGACACAGCGCGGTCCGTGCAGGACAAACTGATATCCGCAGCGAATACCGCGCTGCAGCAGTTCCAGTTCTGACATGGGAAAATGGTGTTCGAGGAGATTCTCTTTCCGGCACAGACTGACATGGACAAAATGTTTCAGCTGATCCAGAGTCCTGACGTCCTCCGGCCTCGCTGGGGGATTTGGCGGCGTTACGGCCTGACACATGCTTTCGGTTGTCCTCTTGCGGGATACCGTCGCGGACTGTGAAACCGATTTCTGATTCATCTGGTCAGAGCCTGAGCGAATGTGACGGGCTTTCGGCTCCATTCCACTCAAATCTCCGTTACCAGATTCATCGACCGGCGCATGATGTGGTCTTCGGAAATCACACCGCCGCCCGCTCATTCGTCAGCGGCTGCCCGAGTGGTGAAATCGTGCGAACCGGTCCACGGCCGCCACGAAACAGCGGCGTGGCGCCGTTTTTCGTTAAAGGTGCCGCCGGCAGCCTGTGTGCCGAGAGGAATTGGTCTGTATGTCATCGTTATCCGACAATCGCCTGATCCTGTGCGGAGCCAGTGTCCGCAGTCTGGCGGAATCTGCCATTCACGCCGGCTTCTTTCCGATCTGCCTCGATTTCTTCGGAGACAGTGACCTTCGTGGGCTGGTGGCGTTGCTGCGGTCGTCCACGGAGTTACGCCTGAGTCCCGTCGGGGCAGGTTATCGGCAGCTTACGGGATTTGATGGCGTGCTGGCGGTCACGCGGGAGATCGACTCTGCTGTGCCATGCGTGTGGGCGGGTGGTCTCGAAAACTATCCCGCGATTCTGGAGGCGCTGGCTCTGGAGAGGCCGGTGCTGGGTGCGTCTCCGGCGGCGATTCGCCGGGTGCGTGACCCCAGGCAGCTGTCGGCCTGGCTCAGCGCGGCCGGTTGTTTGTTTCCGGCGACTCGCATCGGAGCCGGACCTGACCTGACGTGCGGATTGCCGGTGGCCCCGAACGCCCGCTGGCTTCTGAAGTCACTTCGCGGGTCGGGCGGACATGGTGTGGAGGAGTATCGGGAGTCCTGCACGGCAGGAGTCTGGTCAGACGGCGGCAGCGTTCAGCAGCAGTCGGTCCCGGGAATTCCCATGTCAGCGACGTTTCTGGCGACGCCGAAGGAAATCTGCCTGATTGGCTGCACACTGCAGCTCTGCGGCTGGCACAGCCTGGGATCCGCGCCGTTTCGATACTGTGGCAACTGGGGACCGGTACGGCCGCCGGCCAGCGTGATTGAGGAACTTGTGCGCGGAGCAGCTGCGGTGTCAGGCGGCGCGGGCCTGATCGGAATCTTTGGCGTAGACTTCGTTCTGGGCCGAGGCGTCGGTCCGGCAGATCAGCGGCAGCCCGCCCGACCGTGGATTCTGGAGGTGAATCCACGCATGACCGCGGCGCATGAATTGTTCGAATTCTCCGCGGGTGTGTCGCTGCTGTCGGCACATGTCGCCAGCTTCAGACCGACCGACCAGTCCAGTCGCATGGTGTTCCGGGCACTGCGACCACAAGGGGAGCCCGCTGCCGGAAACCGTCGGCAGATGCTGCGAATGATCGCGTATGCCCGCCGCGACATCGAAATCACACCGGAATTTCTCAGCCGCCTTGTCCTGCATGAGCGGCATGGGACAGCCAGTCAAGTCCCTCCGGCTGCGGTGTCGTCGGCGGCGGTGCCGACGACGCCGTCGATTGCGCGACTGTCTGATCTGCCATCCCGGGGCAGCCGCATTGCGGCGGGGCACCCGGTGTGTTCTGTATATTTTGCAGGGGAGGACGGGAGCCGAATTCCGGAGCAGATCGAGTCAGTGGCAGGATCCGTGTGGTCTGCATGCGGGCTGCATGGCCGGGAGATTTCCCGCCAGTTCGTACGGCTGCAGCACGACTTTTGCGAGGCAATCACGAACTGAAGCACGGGCTGGCAGGGCCAGAATCGTGGCATCCAGCCCGTCGGACTGACTTCGTGGGGCGCAAAATTGCGCCCAGATGCTGCTCTGCGAGCCCGTCACGATTGCCGGACGGAAACTTCCTTACCTATACTCCCGCCGAGACTTTCCGGACGATTCTGTCACACCTCGGATCAGCTCTGCAGAGGTAAATTCTAATGGGTCAGGGAAAAGCCACGGACGTTCGCGTAAAGGAAGTCAGCGTGGCGTTTGAACCGGTCGCCTATCGGTCGCCGCTGAAATTCGGTGGTCGCGTGGTCGAGCATTCATTCCTGATGAACTCCGAGATCACCGTTGAATCGCACAACGGGCGGTTTG
>SYLK01000854.1 GCA_005809115.1 Planctomyces sp.
GGGGGATCCGCTGACGGCCGAGCAGATCGGGATCCTGCGAGCATGGATCGATCAGGGGGCGGACTGGCCGGATTCCGCCGACGTCAGGCTGAAGGATAAGGCGGACCACTGGGCGTATCTGCCGTTGCAGTTGCCGTCGGTGCCGCGGGTGAAGCAGTCGGACTGGGTTCGCACGCCGATCGACGCGTTTATTCTGTCGCGTCTGGAAGAGCAGCATTTGACCCCTTCGGCTCCGGCCGACCGGGCTGCGCTGATTCGCCGGGTCACATTTGATCTGACGGGGCTGCCACCGACTCCTGCAGCGATCGATGCGTTTCTGGCTGACGGCAATCCGGACGCGTATCTCTGCCTGATTGACGACTTGTTGAAGAGTCCCCGATATGGCGAGCGCTGGGCGCGTCACTGGATGGACATCGTGCATTTCGCGGAAACGCATGGCAATGATCAGGATCGTCCACGTCCGCATGCCTGGCCATACCGCGACTATCTGATTCAGTCGTTGAACGACGACAAGCCGTATGCGCGATTTATCCAGGAGCAGCTGGCGGGTGATGTCCTGTTTCCGGACGATCCGCAGGCGATCGTGGCCACGGGATTTCTTGCGGCCGGCCCCTGGGATGAAAGTTCTCAGCTGAATATCGTCGACGACACAATTGACAAGAAGATCGCCAGAAATCTCGACCGCGACGACATGCTGACGACGACCATGGCCACGTTTCAGAGCGTGACCGTACACTGTGCCCGCTGCCACGACCACAAATTTGATCCGGTCACGCAGGAAGAATACTATCGTCTGCAGGCGGTGTTCGCGGGGGTTGATCGAGCCAATCGTCCGTACGAACCGGATGTGGAGACCGCGCGGCGGCGAAAAGTGCTGCTGCAGGAGAATGCGGATCTCGCAGCCGCCCGCGATGCGGGTTCCGCGGCGCTGCTGGCCGCGTCTGTACAGGCCGATGTGGCCGCATGGGAATCCGCGGTTGCACCCGGCGGCAGCTACTGGATTCCTCTCGATCCGCTGACGTTCGTCTCCGCCGAAGGAGCGACACCTCAGAAGCAGGAGGACGGCTCGATTCTGTTCGCAGGCGTCACACCGGCGACGGATACGTATACGATTGTGGCGCACACGAGCCTGAGTCAGATTTCCGGCGTGCGGCTGGAACTGCTGACTGACGATTCTCTGCCGCACCAAGGCCCGGGACGGCAGGAGAACGGCAATCTGCACCTGTCAGAATTCCGGGTCAGCGCAGCTCCGCTGACGGATCCGGCCGCCAGTGCTGTTCTGGAACTGCAGAATCCTGCGGCCGATTTCAGTCAGGATGGCTGGACGGTGGCGATGGCCATTGACTCAAAGCCGGAGACGGCCTGGGGGATTTTTCCGGAGGTCGGCAAACCACACCGCGCCGTGTTTGAGCTGAAACAGAAGGCTGGCTTTGACGGCGGCACGGTGCTCACATTCGTGCTGGAACAAAAGCACGGCACGGGACATCTGATCGGACGCCTGCGTCTTTCCGTGACGGCGATGCCGACGCCGCTGCCCGCGCCGCAGGGAGTTGACGGCTCGATCGAACGAATTCTGGCGACGCCCGCGCAGCAGCGAACTGACACACAGAAGGCGGAACTGGCCACGTTTGTCCTGGGAGCGCGAATTACGGACCAGCTGGCGGCGCTCCCACCGCAGGGCATGGTGTATTCCGGCACGACGGACTTCGTGGCGGAGGGCAACTTCACCCCGGCACGCGGCGTTCGCCCGATCTATCTGCTGACGCGTGGCGATGTGAGTCAGCCGGATCGACTGGTCACGCCGGCCGCACTGGCGTGCATTGCGGGGCTGGACGGCGAGTTCCGGCTCGACCGCCCGGACGACGAGGGCGCTCGACGGGCGGCTCTGGCGGGATGGCTTTCCAGTCCGCAGAATTCGCTCACATGGCGGTCGATCGTAAACCGCGTCTGGCACTATCATTTCGGCCGTGGAATCGTGGACACACCCAGCGACTTCGGCCACATGGGCAGCGCTCCGTCGCATCCGGAACTGCTGGACTGGCTGGCAGCCACATTTCGTGACGGCGGTGGCTCATTGAAATCGCTGCATCGGCTGATTCTGACCAGCGCGGTGTATCTGCAGTCGTCGCGGCACAATCCGCAGTTCGCGGAGATTGACGGCGGCAATCGGCTGCTGTGGAGAATGAATCGAACTCGCCTGGATGCTGAGTCAGTCCGGGATGCCGTGCTGCAGATCACCGGGCGACTGGACACGACGATGGGCGGCCCGTCGGTGAAGCAGTTTATTCAGAGTCCGGGAATTCACGTGACCCCGATGGTTGACTACCTGAGTTTCAACGTCGATGCGCCGGAGAGTTACCGACGCAGCGTCTATCGATTTCTCTTCCGGACGCTGCCCGATCCCTTCATGGATTCGCTGGATTGTGCGGATCCGTCGCAGCTGACGCCGACGCGGAACACGTCCGTCACGGCCCTGCAGGCGCTGGCCATGCTGAACAATCGATTTCTGGTAAGACAGTGTGAACACTTCGCCGACCGGCTGCAGGCAATGCACGAAGATTCCGCCGCACAGATCGACGCGGCGTGCCGGCTGGCACTCGGGCGGCCGGCAACTGGTGATGAAATCACGGAGCTGTCGGCGTATGCCGCCAGACATGGTCTGGCCAACGCCTGCCGCCTGATCCTGAACAGCAATGAATTCATGTTTGTGCATTAATCCTGCCGGGAACTGAGTCATGATCACAAATCAGGGATCCGACATCCTGATGAAACAGCCTGCGTCGCGGCGGCAGATGCTGTGGCAGGCCGGCGGCGGTCTGGGTGGCATTGCCATGGCTTACCTGCTGGGACACAACGGGCTGTTGGCAGAAACCGGCTCTGGATCGTCCGCTGCCGATTCCGGATTGCTGGCTCTGAACGGCGGACTGCACCATCCGGCAAAAGCCCGACGGGTGATCCAGTTGTTCATGAACGGCGGGGCAAGTCCCTGTGACACATTTGACTACAAACCACTGCTGGAAAAACAGCATGGCCAGAAGTTTGATCCCGGAACCCGCGTGGAGTCAGTCACGGGGTCACCCGGTTTCATAGTGATGAAAAGCCCGTTTCGGTTTCGTCGGCATGGAGAGACCGGACGGTGGGTCAGCAGTGTTTTTCCGAAGCTGGCCCAGCGTGTGGATGACATGGCGTTTCTGATGTCCATGGCATCGAAAACGAACGTGCATGGTCCGGCCAGTTATATGATGAACACGGGTTATGTCACTCCCGGATTTCCCTGCATGGGCGCCTGGATTTCCTATGGACTGGGAAGTGAGACGGAGAATCTGCCGGCTTTCGTCGTCATGCCGGACCCGCGAGGATTTCCGTACAACAATCAGGGGAATTTCAGCTCCGGATTTCTGCCGGTCTCTCATCAGGGCACAGTGATCCGGGCGACAGCGCCAACTCCCGTGGCGGATCTGTTTCCCCCGGAATCAGCCCGATTCATTACCAGTGAGAGCGAATCCGAGGGTCTGGCGCTGCTGACCAGACTGAATCGCCGGCACCTGGAGGACTGGCAGGGGGATTCGCGGCTGGATGCCCGCATCAGGTCGTACGAGCTGGCGGCCAGAATGCAGGTCAGTGCGCCGGAAGTGCTGGATATCTCCCGTGAGACTCCGGCAACCCGAACATTGTATGGTCTGGAAGA
>SYLK01000855.1 GCA_005809115.1 Planctomyces sp.
CACCTTGACCCTGTAATCGGGCGAATCGAGGAGCGTGATCAGCTTCTCTGCTGCCGGTTCGTGGTCCACAGCCCCGATCACGATTGCGGCCTGCTCCTGACCGAAAGATCGATCGGAATCCAGCTGATTCGTTGCCGCCTGACGCACAAGGTCCAGCAGGGGTTCCGCAGCATCTGATGCAATGAGTGCTTCGACCGCGGCTCGGCGGACCAGAGGGTGGCGGTCATACAGCAGGAGTTCCAGAAATCGCACCGCCGACTCAGATTGTTGCTTCTGCAGCAGCCGGGCCGTGAGTTCTCGAATTTTCGGATCTCGATGTGCCACCAGTTCCGCACTGCAGGGTGCTGCGGCGCCTGGTGATGCCTCCAGAAGACGCTGCAGGGCGATGGCAGCGACAGCCGGTTCGCTGTGGCCGGCGAGCTGCACCAGCAGCACGGTGGCGGCGGAGCCCGCATGGCGCGACAGCAAAGTGGCGGCCACGAGATGATCTGTGGGAGGCGTCTCGGCGGGCCGCTGCAGCAGCTCTGCGGCGTCCGATTCCAGCCCCTGCGGCTGAAGAACGGCCAGAGCACGCGCTGCTTCCACTCGCACGACCGGAGACACAGTTTGATCGCGGCTGAGACCTCGCAGTTTCGGAATCGATTCCGTCAGGTCCGTCAGCACCGCGGCGCGAATCGCCAGGACCAGCCGGCGAAGCGACGTTCCGGGATCATTCAGACGAGAGAACCAGACGTCGCGCATGGGATCGTGGTTCCAGCGCGCGAGCGCCGGTTCAACAACTTCCGCCATGGGCAGTCCATCGCTGAGCGCCACCCGCATCAGCAGATCGGCCGATCCGCGGGACTCCGCCGCAACCAGTGCGCGCGCCATGGCCAGCCGTACCAGCGTCTCAGATCCGGTCGAGCTGATGAGGTTTGAGATCAGGATCGGGACAGCGTCGCGCAGCGCATCATCGCTGCTCGGCCATGCCGCCGAAATCGATTCCGCAGCCTTGATCTTCAGTTCCCGTTCCGGCTGGGCCAGCGCCTCCAGCCAGAGTCGCAGCCGCTGCGGGGCGACCCGGGTCTCGGCGAGTTGACATGGAAAGACCGGATCTGTCAGATAGACTGAATCCAGATCGGTCGCGGTGGCGACCTGAGCCATCAGCAGTGTCAGAGCGCAGGTCCAGGTGATCAGGAACCAGCGGTGGCAGTGCAGGAGCATGTTCCCAGTTCCATTCGCAATTGTGTTCTGGAGGGCATCACTGCGGCTGTTTCAGTCGCCATGTCTGGTACCACATGGCCGCAAGGCAGCAGGCGGAGCAGCTGCCGCTGAACCACCAGTGGTAAGGCATGAGACGATACTGACCGAAATCTGCGACTCCCATGAGACTGAGGGCGGCGGCCAGGGGATTCACCCGCAGAACCGCCTCAACGGTGCCGCGTCCGAACGTTGCTTCACGCCCGAGCCAGACCACCAGACTACCACCCCATGCGAGGATCAACAGCGCATAACTTGTGACCGTTGCCGGCGCAGTCGTGGCGAAAAAACTGCTGACCGCAGCGCTGTACAGCAGCGTACCGACTACCGTCAGAACCACGGACAGGACCACCCCGGTAATTCTCTGAGTCAGCTCGGGCTGAATCCAGATCATCACCAGATAGCCCGGAATCGTGGCCAGCAGAATCAGGACCAGAGTCCACCCGGCACTGAGCAGTTTTCCGCAGAGGATCTGCCACGTGGAGAGTGGCGTCATCTGCAGGAGCGCCCATCCGCCGGATTCTCGCTCTCCGCTGACCAGAACGGACCCCAGACTCGGTACGAGCAGACAGATCAGTGAGAACTGCAGCAGCACCATGATTCCGCCGATGGTTTCCACTCCCCCGTCAAGCGTGCCGGACGTGGCGGCGTAAGTCAGCCCCAGCGATGCGATGGCACAGACTGCCATCAGCCGGGCGAGCCACTGGGCGCGACCAAACTGCCGATTGCGAAATTCCTTGACCATGACCGCGCTGGTCCATGGGCCAATCAGTCCCGACCGGCTCTGCGGATCGACCAGATACAGCAGACGCCTCAGCAGACGCGTCCGGGAATTCTGGTCATCCGTGATGACACCCGCGGGCCGGGATCGCTCGAGATGGACCGGAGAAAGGCGGCGGATCGTGGCCACGACGCCAATCAGAACTCCCGCAAGCGTCAGCAGTGCGAATCGCAGTGGCGTGCCCCGGGCCGATTTCAGCCCGGGACCGGCGGCGTCACTCTGGTGCAGGATCTCCATCACCGACGGGATCGGTGAGAGGCACCTGGTCCACTCGGCGCAGGTGACTAATCGTCCCGGTGATCCTCCCTGGAGAAACTGATGCGGTCCAGGGCTCAGCACGCAGAGCACCAGCAGCAGGCCGTAGGTCAGCCGCAGCGATGACTCGACGGAGCGCGCCACGCTGCTGACCAGCAGTCCCAGGACCACTACTTCCAGGAGCAGAAGCCTCAGAACGGCATACAGCGGGACGATCTGTCCTCGCAGCGACACTCCTCCATGTGCGTGGCACGCGGCCGCCGCGGGCAGACTGGCTGTCAGCAGCAGTGCGGTGAATGCGAGGCACCCCAGCAGCTTGCCGGCATAGATGGACCACGGACTCAGCGGTGTGTTCAGCAGCAGCAGCGCCAGCGTGCCGCGGTTCCTTTCGCGCACCAGCGAGGTCGACGGAAAGGCCGGCAACAGCACGAGGATGATCATCAGGAAGCCATAACCAAAGAGTCGAAATACCTGCTGCGCCTGGGCTCCGG
>SYLK01000856.1 GCA_005809115.1 Planctomyces sp.
TAACTCAGTCTGGATCCATGGTTCTGGCTTTGCGACGCTCGCGGCTGCGCGCAAGGAGCGGTTCGCCCGTCTCGAGGAGCTGCGGCGGCGTTGGGATGAGCAGCACCGCAAGCTCCGTGAGCTGATGGCGGAAGTGGAGAGTGAATACCTCCCGTTGTCCCGGGATCTCAGCATTTCATTGACCGGCATTCCGGTGCTGGAGCATGACGAAATGCGGCGTTCAGCGGCCGACATGACAAATGCCGGTCTGATCGCACTGGTGGCGGTGAGTGTTGTGATGTTTCTGGGGTTTCGGGGTCTGCGTCACCCGATGCTGGCGGTTCTGACGCTGGTCGTTGCGCTGTGCTGGACGTGCGGGGCCGTGACGCTGCTGATCGGACACGTCAACATTCTGAGTATCTCGTTTGGTGTGATTCTGGTTGGACTGGGGATCGGCTATTCGATCTGTTTCCTCTGCCGTTACCTGTCGCTGCGGCAGGAGCTGTATGATCTCTCGGATGCGTTGAAGCGGACGGCTCAGACGGCCGGGCTCTCGATTACGATGTCAGCGGTGACGACCGCACTGGCCTTTGCTGCGGCGGTGACAGCCGGATTTCCAGGTCTGGCAGAGCTGGGGATCATCTCCGCCGTGGGCGTCCTGCTGTGTGCTGTGGCGACGTTTGTATTTCTGCCGGCTCTGGTGGCGTTATCGGATGCTGGTCTGGAAGCTGATCAGTTGCCGCGGCCACTCCCCAACGCGGTGTACCGCCGGATGATCGTGGCCTGGCCTGTGATCGTCATCGCGGTGAGTGGCGTGGGACTGGCCGGAATTGCCTCCCGGGCGGTAAGTTATTCCGATGGCAGTGTGCAGTGGCGCGTCGCCTACGACGCCAATCTGATGAATGTGCATGACAGGACGCAGGAATCCGTGCAGGTGCAGCAGCGCCTGTTTAAGACAGCCCGCGAGTCGTTGTTGTATGCCGTGGCCGTTGCTGGCTCGTGGGAGGAAACCCTGCGACTGCGAAACGAGTTTCAGAAGCTGCCTTCGGTGGGACGGGTGAGTGAACTGGCGAGTCGTCTGCCTCCGGAGCCCACTGCTGCTCAGAAACAGCTGATTGCCCGGCTGCAGGAACGCGTGAGTGCTCTCCCCCGCCAGGATCCACAGTTTCCGCCGTCGAACGTTCAGGCGGTGGGCAGCGAAGTCGAACGGCTTTATTTTCTGCTGAAGGATTCTCCCAGTCTGACGGCGGCAGGTGCGGCGCGGAAGCTGGACGGGTTTCTGGACGGGTTGTCTGCGATGCCTGCTGCCCGGGCGACAGCCATGTTTGACGCGTTTCAACTGCTGACAGCCCGGGCCATCGTGCAGGAATTCGGGAAGCTGGCGACCGCGACGACTGTCAGTCCGGTGGAGTTACGCGATATTCCAGAGTCGCTGCGGTCGCGTTTCCTGCGAGCCGAGGGCGACCAGCAATACTGGCTGATCCGGATCTACCCGAAGGAAGAGATCTGGGATGCCGCACCGCTGGAGCAATTTGTGCGCGATCTGCGAACGGTGACTGCCGATGTCTCGGGGGTTCCCGTGCAGAATTACGAGTCTGCCAGTCTGCTGCACCGCGGTTACGGCACGGTGGGTTTATATTCGGCTGCGCTGATTTCCCTCGTGTTGCTGTTCGATTTCCTGCGGCCCGGGCAGAAGCTGATGACGATTGTGCCACCGATCGCCGTGGCGGGCTTCATCGGCCACTCAATGTTTCGCCGCACAGGCACGGTGGATCCCGGATTGCTGGTGGCGATTTCGCTGGGGCTGGTGATCTTCATCGCGGCGGTTCTGGACTATCGCAATCTGCGGGATTCCCTGTTGGCGCTGCTGCCTCCGATCGGTGGCATGGCGGTTCTGCTGGGCGTGATGGCGGTCTGCGGCCTGAGCCTGAATCCGGTGAATCTGATCGTACTGCCACTGGTTCTGGGGATTGGTGTCGACAACGGAATTCAGCTGCTGCACGATTATCGGCGGCAGATCGCGGCCGGGCGGAATTCTTATGCTCCGTCGGAAGATATTGTCAATGGCGTTCTGATGACAACCGTGACATCGATCGTGGGCTTCGGGAGCCTGATGGTGGCGGCGCATCAGGGCCTGTTCAGTATCGGTCTGCTCCTGGCGATCGGAATTGGCGGCAGCCTGCTGGTTGCGCTGGTTCCGCTGCCCGCTCTGCTGACCCTGGTAGCACGGCACCAGCCGGCACCCATGGAACCGGTGCGACTGCGCGCCGGTTCGGCAGCCACGAACGAGACAGCTCGAGCGACCTCGGCCGGTGCTCCTCAGAGTCCCGCCAAGGTCCGCAAGGCGGCCTGAGAACAGCGCGGCGGGTACCCGCGGCTGATACCCGCGGCTGATACCCGCGGCTGATACCCGCGGCTGAATCCGGGCCGCGGAGGCGGATCCACGCGGTGTTTGCGGGTCGTGGTCGCGAATCGCTGAGCGACAGCAAATGCGCTGAATCCTGCCGGGTTACCGCTTGAACTCGCCGCAGAAATCGGCATCATCACACGATGCACTCCATTCCCGCCAGACCGCGTCGGTCGAGCAGTTCGTGACGCGGGTCGAATGGTCGTCGGATTCTGGAAAGATGCAGCGGTTGAATTTGTGGGTGTTGAGTTCCTGTGAAATTGTTTCGGTATCTGAAATCCGCCTTTCTGAATCGGTGGAACCTTCTGGCGGTGGTCGGCGGCATCGGTTTTTCGGTGGTGTCGGGGCGTCCTGAGGTCGGATTGCCGTTGCTGGGTGCGCTGGAACTGGCATGGCTCGGGTTCGTGGGGACTCATCCGACGTTTCAGCGGTATGTTGACATCAGCGAGAGTTCGGCGGTCAATGCGCGGAATACCGAAGATGCTGCGCTCCGCATGAAGCGAATGTTCAGTGCACTGCCCCGAGGTGCCCAGAACCGATTTCAGGGCCTGATGCAGCAGTGTCAGGAACTGCAGAATATTTCACAGCAGTTTGAGTCCACCAGCGGCGACGTGCCCCATGAGTCAGCTGACCTGCGTCTGAGTGGTCTTGATCGGCTGATGTGGCTGTTTCTGAAACTGCTGTACACTGAGAATTCGCTCAATCGTTTTTTTGAAACGACCACTGTGGAGCAGATTCAGCGGGATCTGAGAGACGTCTCGCAGCGGCTGGAGCGAGAGCAGGGGCGGCCACCGAGTCCGCAGCGTGATCGCATCATCGCCACTCTGCAGGACAATCTGAAAACGTGCCAGGAGCGACTGCAGAATTTCGAACAGGCTCGGGACAGCTTCGAACTCGTGAAGGCGGAACAGCAGCGGCTGGAAAGCCGGATTCGCTCTCTGGCCGAGCTGGGTATCAGTCGGGGCGACCCCGCAGCTTTGTCCACGCAGGTGGATACCGTGGCGGGAAGCATCGCGCAGACGGAAAGGACTCTCGACGATCTGCGGTTTGTGACGGGTTTTTCGAACGCCGATGAAGCGGTCCCGGAAATTGTGCCTCGAGCCAGGGTGACTCAGTGATGTCGCGATATCAGCAGATGACAGCGCAGGAATTTGCGGCTCGCCGAATGGAACTGCCGGAGGCCGGTCGCTGGCATGAACTGCATGCCGGTGAACCGGTTTCACTGCAGCCCCCCGAAGACAGTCACGGCAACATCGTGATGAATCTGTCTCGCGAGCTGGCCCGCTGGCTGCAGGCGTCGCGCCCCGTGATGGCTTACGCGGTGCACCAGGTCGGACTGCATGTCAGCAGCAGTCCGGACACGGTCTACGTACCCGCCATCAGCCTGTTTGATACCGGTCCGCTGTTTTCCCAGACGGATCAGGTGATTGCATCTCTGGTGCCACGAATGGTCGTGGATGTCGCCTCATCCAATGATCGCCGTTGTGAAATGCGGCAGCGAACCCTGGCGTATCTCAAACTGGGAGTCGAAGTGATCTGGGTGCCGGACCCGTTCAAGCAGGAGATCCAGGTGCTGCACGGATCTCGGGAAACTCGAGCCCTGGGACCACGGCAGCAGCTGGAGGGAGGAGCAGTGTTGCCGGGATTCCGCATGGACGTTAGTCAGGTCTTCGCACAACCGTCCTGGTGGTCCGGTCCGGCTTCCGGAGCTGCGTCACCGCCGGCCCATCCTCCGGCCGGGCCGGCTTTTTTCTCCGGGAGGCCGGATCCCGAAGCAAATTGAAAGCGCTGCAGGATCATACTGTGAATGACACAGACCGCGAACCACACCGATGCGGTTGTGTGATCGTCGCCTGAAGCCCGGAACCACAGTGATTTGATACATTCTCGTGTCGAACGCGGCGCTGTCCATTTGAGGTCAGGCAAGATGACTACCCTTCTGAAAGTCGAATCGAATCGGCGCTGCCGCCTCAGACTCCTGCTGCTGGCTGCGCTGATCACGGGTCTGTCGCCGGTCACAGGACTGACTGCGGACCCGGTGCAGCCTTCGCGGGCAGGAGCGGCTGATCGGGCCACCTTCGTGATTCTGGCACCGGGCGGGCCCGTTCTGGCTGATCTGAGAATCTCGGTCGCGGGGCGCCCCTGCCGGCGCTGGACCTCAGAATTTCTGGCCCGTCAGCTTGATACCGATCGGTCCGGGACGCTGGATGAACAGGAGCTGGAGCTGCTGACGGACCGCATACGCGGTCTGGTCGGAGTTCAGACGATTCGCGGCCTGTTGCAGGACATATCCGGGAATGCTGCAGCCGGGTCGGTCACGTCCGACGCGTTCACGGAATGGCTGCACGCGCACCTGCCGCAGGTCTTTTCCATCATTGCACTGCCAAAAGCCCCTGCCGACGCCGTGCGGCTGACGGCACTGATCGACCTGAATCAGGACTCCGCCGTTTCGGCTGATGAACTGTCAGTTGCCGTTCGGACGCTCCGGTTCCGGGATCTGGATGACGATGAGACGTTCAGTTTGTCGGAACTTCTGCCCTTCCGGGATCCTCGCAGCGAAAACGCCGCGATCACTCCAGGGGTTGCCGGACTTCCATTCATCGAGATTACGGATGCGGCAGCAGCAGAGGCCTGCGCGGCGGTGCTGCTGAAACGCCGGGGCCGGGATGGCGTGCTGTCAACGGCGGAACTGCGACTGAGCGAACAGCAGCGGCGATCAGCCGGAATTGTCGACGCTTCTGTTCTCGATCAGCCATCTCTGGCCCGCCTCCTGCAGCAGCCTGTATTTCATCTGACCATTGATGTGCGCCTGTCTGACAAGGCGAATCGCAGCGATGTCCTGATTCAGGTGGCTGACAGTGCTGTCGAATTCTGCCGCGCCTCGAAGCCAGCCTTCGGACGAGCGCAGGTCGTGCTCGACGGGATGCCGCTGGCAATCACCGCGCGCGGCGGGTCAGCCAACAATCGCGCGTTCGGCCGAGGTTTTCTGGGGCAGTCGTTCGCGATGAGTGACAGCGATCGCAACCAGTATCTGGATGCTCAGGAATTCACCGGGATGGCAGCAGCACTGTCCCAGGCAGACGTTGTCGCGGATTTCTCGATGATTGACGGAAACAGCGACGGGATGCTGACGCGTGACGAGATTTTTCGATTTGCTGACCGCGACTTTATTGCCACCGCCAGCCGCATTGAGGTCACGGTCGAGCAGGACGGACGGACACTGTTCAGTCTGCTTGACTACAATGCAGACCGTCGGCTGTCACGCCGCGAACTTCTCGACGGCGCGACGCGTCTGCAGACTTACGACAGGGGTCAGGACGGTCAGTGGACTGACTCGGAGCTGGGAACAGAATATCAGCTGGTGATCGGCCTGGGTCGGTCTGAGGCCCGCCGTGCCAGCGCAACGGCCGGGGGCCTGATGGAACTGCCGACTGGGCAGCAGACCGATGCGATTCTGCCGGATAACTCTGCCGTTCCCGGTCCCGAGTGGTTTCGGCGGATGGACCGAAATCGGGATGGTGACGTCTCGCGTCGCGAGTTCCCCGGGACCGCTGCCGGCTTTTCAGAAATCGACATCAATGCGGATGGACTGATCAGCCCGAGTGAAGCGGAATCCGCCGCTGGTCTGTCCGATCCCCGGTCGTGAACTGGCTGCTGCAAATGACTGTCCCACGTCGTGTGTTGCTGTTTGCGGTGCTGGTGGTCGGTGTGCTGGCAGCCTTCGTCGCGATGAAGTCCGGGCGGGTTGAGCGGGCGGACCGGCGGCTGGTACGCGCCCATGTCGCCATGGCCCGGGGCGATTACGAAACGGCTGCCCGGATCGCGGAAGAGATGCTTCGAGACGGGCCGTCACATCCGGTATTGCTGCTGGCAGGTGCCGCGGCGCAGCAGCAGCAGCAATTTATTCGGGCGGCCGAGTTTTATGCACGGATCCCGGATGACGGCAGCCGCGAAGCCGTGCAGGCGCGTTGCGCGGCCGGGGAAATGTTCCTGACCGCGACCCTGCAGGTCTCAAAGTCGGAGGAGCAGTTTCGGCGAGCCCTGCAGCAGGATCCGGACAACGCCGCGGCAAATGATCATCTGGCCTGGCTGCTGGGACTTTCGACTCGACGGCGCGAAGCGATTCCGTGGCGGCTGCGGATGATCAGTGGTGGGCGAGCCGAGCGAATTCATGTGTTTCTGCTCGCCCTGGGCGATCTGGCGCGCGAGAATCCGGCGGTCATTGAGGAATATCGGGGCGCCTGTCCGGACGATCCCGGTCTGACGATCGCCGCTGCGGAAGAAGCATCTGACCATCAGGACGATGCGCGTGCCCGACTGCTGCTGGCGCCGCTGGTCGCCTCGCGACCGGAACTGATCGAGGCCCAGGTCCGACTGGGGAGGACTCTGCTGGAGGACGATCCGGCAGCCAAGTTCAGTGCGTGGGTCCGTCAGCTGCCGACCGTTGCCTGGGATCATCCGGGAATCTGGGCCATCCAGGGTCTGATGGCACGCCGTCTGGGAGACGAGCCAACAGCCGTCCGATGCTTCTGGGAGTCGGTACGCCGCGATCCGTGTCAGCAGCAGACCAGCTATCAGCTCGGGCAGGCACTGACGGTCCTTGGCCGTGACCAGGACGCAGCGCCCTTTCTGAAACGCTCGGCACAGATTCAGCAGTACCTGTATTATGTGCATTCCGTCCATCGCGCCGTCCCTGGGCGTGACCTGGAGGAACTCCGCAGCGCAGCGGAGTCCGCCGCCGCGCTCGGCCTGATCTGGGAGGCGGTGGGATGGGCGCATCAGGCCGCGCAGGAGAACCCCCCGCCCGAATGGTCAGCGCAACTGCTGGCACGCTGGCTGCCGATGCTGCCCAGGCTGGAACTGGAGCGATGCATTCCGGAGCAGAATCCCGCTCAGCAGACGGACCTGTCGGAATACCCGCTGCCGGAGGCAGAGTCATCGCCGGTGAGTGTCACATCCGGCACTTCGGTTCTGGTGGGCAACGCGCTCGGCCACGTGAGATTTGAGGATCAGGCATCTGCCTGCGGAATTGATTTTTCCTATTTCAACGGCGGGGATCCTCATCAGATTCATTTCGTTCCGTTGTGGGAGCAGCCGGGTGGAGGTATCGCTGCACTGGACTTCGACGCGGACGGCTCAGGCGATCTCCATCTGACACAGGGGTGTGCCTGGCCACCAGACCCGGGCCAGACGCGCGACAACGATCGGCTGTACCGCAATACGGCCGATGGCCACTTTTCCGATGTCACCCGGGAGGCTGGAATTCGGGAGAACGGATTCAGTCACGGGGCCGGATCCGGTGACTTCGACGGTGACGGCTTCGCGGACCTGTACGTGGGGAATTTCGGTCCGAATCGCCTGTACCGGAACAATGGAGACGGAACGTTCGCCGATGTCACGCAGGAATCCGGGGCCGCGGGTGAAGACTGGACGACCAGCTGCATGCTGGCCGACCTGAACGGCGACGCGTGGCCTGACGTTTATGCCGTCAACTACCTTTCCGACAGCGAGCTGTTTTCGCGGGTGTGTCGGGATGCCGACGGCAATCCTCGTCCGTGCATGATTCAGAGCTACCCGGCGGCACAGGACCGGCTGTACCTGAACCTCGCGGACGGCACGTTTCGCGATATTACGACGGAATGCGGTCTGGTCGTCCCGGATGGTCGTGGCCTGGGGATTGTGGCAGCGGATTTCAGCGGGTCCGGACGATTGTCGGTCTGTATTGCCAACGACGCCTCACCGAACTTCTGGTTCGTCAATACAGTCGAGCAGCGCGGTGCGTTTCCGATGTTTCAGGAGCGGGCGATGCAGGCGGGATTCGCCGTGAACCGCGACGGAGAGTACGAATCGGGTATGGGGGTCGCGGCTGACGACTGCAATGGTGACGGGTTGATCGATGTGTTTGTAACCAACTTCGAGCGGGAGTCCAATACGCTGTACTGCTATCAGCAGGGCGGCATGTTTGTCGACATGACCCGGCAGTCGGGACTGCGCGAACCGAGTCTGGACCAGCTGGGGTTTGGTACGCAGTTTGTTGACGGCGATCTGGACGGCCGTCGGGACCTGATCGTCACGAATGGCCATGTGGACGACCTGCGCAGTGCCGGCCGACCTTATCAGATGCCGCCGCAGTTCTTTCGCAACATCGGGGGCGGCCGGTTTGAGGAGCTTCCCGGAGCGTCTGTCGGTCACTACTTCGAGAACAAGTACCTTGGTCGCGGAATGGCGCGGATCGACTGGAACAGCGACGGGCGGGAAGACGTCGCCATCAGTCATCTGGACGCCCCGCTGGCGCTGCTCACAAACACAACCGAGACTTCGCACCATTTCCTCACAGTCCGTCTGATCGGCAGCGGGTCCAGCCGGGACGCCGTCGGCACCACGGTCACCGTCAGTGCTGCCGGTCTGCGTCTGGTCCGCCAGCTGACAGGAGGTGACGGTTATCTGGCCTCAAATCAACGCATCCTGACATTTGGACTGTCAGCGGCTGCGCGGGTGGACACGCTGGATATAGTCTGGCCGTCGGGCATTCAGCAGCATTTCGAGAACGTGGCGGCAGACGCCGAGCTGGTGATTCGGGAAAGTTGTCCCGACAGGATTTTTCCGTTGACCGGCCCGCTCCCGGGCTCAGCAGCAGAACCGCGGCGGCCATGAATCGGCCTGGAATTCGGGGCAGCGGCTGCGCCTGTTCGGTCGTGGATTCCGGCGAACTCGCCGGACACGATGTCCGAGGATCCGGAGATCCGCTACACTTCGGGAGCGTGGCAGGGCCGGATTTTTTTGCCGTCGGGGCTTTTCGGACGAATTCCACAGCTCATTCGCGAGAGATGACTCAGCATGTTGCATCAAATCGTCTGGCTGCGACTGACAGCCGTGGCTGCAGGTCTGGCGTGTGTGCTGGTCGGCATTTCCCTGTCGGTGGCCTCCGATCCGGCGGAACATTCGGCTGGAGTCACTCGTGCGGTCACGTCACCACTGGCAATTTCGACAGCGGTTGCCGCGGGGGCCTTGATCAGTGCCAGCCGTGAGAACGGGTCCGACGAGGAAATCAGTGTCTGGATCGGGACAGGTCGGAATCCGCAGAGCCGGGGAATTTATCGCGCTCGCCTGAATCCGACGACGGGGGTGCTGTCCGTTCCGGAGCTGGCCGCGGAGGCGGACGGCCCGGTGTTTCTGGCGATGCATCCGAATCGGGATCGCCTGTATGCCGTCTGTCACGTGGCAGGCCGTGCTGCGGTGGCGGCGTTCGCGATCGAAGGCAATGGCCGGGACGCCACGCTGCGGTTCGTGAATTCCGTGGAAATTGGCGACGGTCCTGCGTCCCATGTGAGTATTGATGCCACGGGGCGAACGCTGTTGACGGCACAATACGGCGGCGGTTCGGTAGGTGTGTTTTCGCTGGCCCCGAACGGCGACCTGCTCAGGCAGACGCAGTTGATTCGGCACGACGGCCGATCGGGAGTCGTGGCGGATCGTCAGGATGCGCCGCACGCCCACTGGACGGGA
>SYLK01000857.1 GCA_005809115.1 Planctomyces sp.
AGCTGTGCCCGGAAGGCCTTCAGCTGTTCGGCTGTCGGCAGCTCGCCGTTGAGCAGCAGCCACGATGTTTCCACGAAATCCGAGCGTTCCGCCAGCTGTTCGATCGGGTACCCGCGATATCGCAGGATGCCCTGGTCCCCGTCGATGTAGGTTATGGCGCTTTTGCAGGCACCCGTGCTGTTGAAACCGGGGTCGAGCGTAATGGCACCGGTCTCCGCGCGGAGCTTTGAAATGTCGACACCGATTTCGTCCTCGGTACCACAGATGACGGGCAGCTCCCAGGTCTTGCCGTCCAGAGTAAAACTGGCCGTTGTCATTGCATCGAATTCCCGTTGGTTCCTGTTGGCGACTGCTGGCGACTGCTGGCGACTCGCCCGGCCCGGCCAGCGGCGGCGTCCGCGTCCGGCGTCCGCGTCCGGCGTCCGGCGGCAGCGTCCGCCTGACCAGAAATTTCACCGTCTGAAAAAAGCTGACTGCGGGTGAATTCTACGCGATCGCACGCAACGCGAAAGTCAACAGCCGCCCGGACACACCGTTTGCGTCGGACTTCTCAGAACCTGTTCACCCCGCAGGCTGGCTGGACAACGGAGCCGGACGGGCCGGCGGCAGCGATCCCGGCAGCCGGAGGCCGTTTGGAGACTCAGGCGGGCACCGCAACTGCACTCAGCAGGGTCCGGAGAATCTGACTTGCCCGCTGCCGGTGCCCCTCCCGGATGGCACCACGACAGACGATTCGGTGAGCCAGCACGGGCACGGCAACCTCCTTCACGTCGTCGGGGATGACAAAATTCCGCCCCTGCGACATCGCCAGTGCCTGGGCCGCACGATACAGCGTGAGCGCTCCCCGTGTGCTGACACCAAGAATCAGCTCGTTGTGAACACGAGTTGCCGCGACCAGATCCAGTATGTAATCGGCCAGTGAGTCATCCACCCGAATCTCACCCACCGACTTTTGCAGCTGCACCACCTGCTCCGCACTGACGACCGGCTGCAGAGAATCCACCGGCTGCCCCATGCGATGCTGCCGCAGAATTTCTCGCTCAGCCGGCCGATCAGGATACCCCAGATCAAGGCACATCATGAACCGGTCGAGCTGATTCTCGGGTAACGGATAGGTTCCCTCGTATTCGAACGGGTTCTGGGTGGCAATGACCAGGAAAGGATTTCCGAGCGGGTACGTCACGCCCTCGATCGACACCTGCCGCTCACTCATCGCCTCCAGCAGGGCACTCTGAGTTCTGGGTGTCGTGCGATTGATTTCGTCCGCCAGCAGCACATTGGTAAAGACCGGCCCGCGGCGAAATTCAAATTCTCCGGTCGTCGGACGAAAGACGTTCGCGCCCAGGATGTCACTGGGCAGCAAATCGGGCGTGAACTGAAGCCGAGTAAACTGACAGCCCAGTGTTCGGGCCAGAGCCCGTGCCAGCGATGTCTTGCCCAGCCCTGGAGCATCCTCCAGCAGGATGTGGCCACCAGCCAGCAATGCCACAACTGACAACTGAACCGCCCGTTCCTTCCCCAATACAGCCGATTCAACGTTGCTGCGGATACGCCCGATTAGTTCGTTACTCACCAGGAAACTCCGAATCAGTCTGATTGCTGCAGCTGCTGACGTCGCGGGGTGCCGGATAATAGACGCCTCGGGGAACTTTGTGACGCAATCATCCCACAATTCCGCTGAGAATCTCAGATCTCTCCGCCGGATGGCGGCCGGTCGGTCCCACCGACCCGCGGCGGCTCTGTGACAGCGTCCGGGCGCGAGATCTCGATCTCGGGTGGCGCTTCGATTCCCAGCTGGACACGCCCGGTCCGCACCCGCAGGATGGTAATCCGTACGTTCAGCCCCGGAAGACAGATCTGCTCAGCACTTCTGCGTGAGAGAACAAGCATCGATCGACTCCTTTCGCATTTTCCTGAACTGCAAAACCACACCCACACCCAGGACTTCTGATTGCACGGCAGCCGACAGCACAAATCCGCCAGCAGCGCCAGTGTTGCCTGTTGCTGTCAACTGTCAACATCGAGGCGGGGAATCTGTTGAGTCTGCCGGGGCAGGGCCGCCCGCGTGAACCAGATCTGCCAGGGGGCGACCGTTGTCAAAACAGATGTTTTTGCCCCACGAAGGCATCGCGCCCAGGGTACAGCTGCTTCGAGCCTTCCGGCAGATAGATGATGTCGAGCCGTCTCAGGCGCACGACCAGATTGGAGATGCTGACCTGAGCACGATCGGCAAGTTCATACAGGACCGGCCAGGCGGTCACGTCAACATCCCGGACCGCTGCCCGGATCAGCCAGTCGGGCATCAGCAGCGACGACTGGTATCGATCAACGGCACTGCGCACTTCAGGAGGATCCTGGCCGGCTGTCAGCTGGCGGTAGAGTTCGAAGTAGCGACTGTCATAGACAGCGCGATTCAGCACCTCAACCAGCACCCGGCGATCTGACGCCTGGCGCCGGACCACACTGGTCTGCATATCGAAGCCTGGCAGTCGCGGGTGATGCAGGCTGGTGCGATCGATATCGATATCCCAGTGACCGGCCTCGTGCCCGATCGTGCTGCGTTCCAGACCAGGCTTCTGCCGGAAGAGTTCCAGGTGTCGGCTGTTGAGAACAATGCGGCGCTCTTCCGGAATCAGTCCGGCCAGAATCTGTTCCCCGGGCTGTTCATCGATGTCAGTCCAGTCGAAATCCAGTCCCAGAACGCGCTCCACGATTTTCTCAATGGGCACCGGGAAAGTCACGGGCGTGCCGGTCAGCTGTTCGTACTGGCGAATCCGCAGGCCCGTGACGGCGTCAATCGCGCGAGTCCGCATATTGGTCAGATCGTGTCGTCGCATTCTGCTGCCCATCCTGTGCCTGCTACCTGCGTGATCTTCCGGGAAGCCACTGATCGCAGCCCCGCATGCATCGCATGCATCGCCCCGGATGCACCGCCCCGGCGTTGTCAGTGCCTCGGTCGCGGATGCCGATTCTCTTCGATCGACCGGACCAGTTCGTCCAGTGCGGTGTCGGAGAGATTCAACAGCTTGCGGAACACTCCCGGGCGTGCCAGGATGCGGTCGCGATATGCATCGGGAATCCGCTTTGCCAGCAGAAGCAGTTCGTCCACATCCGCATCCAGCGCCATGGCGATCCGCTGGATGGTTTCTTCCCGCGGCTTCTGCTGATCATCCAGACGGTCGTTCTCGACGCGACTGAGATAGGTGAAATTAATCCCGACACGCTCGGCCAGCTCACGTTGAGTCAGGTTGCGATGTTTGCGGATCTCGCGAATCCGCTGTCCCACCGTCAGCATCGGTACGCTCCTTCGTCAGGGCTCGGTGAGCCCGCTGCCAGTATTCACTGACCGCACTCGGTCTGCCGAAGGATAGCGAGTTGCTGCTGACTGTCAACTCTGAAATCGCAGGAGTCGGGTCCGAAGTCGAAGTCTTCGGATTTTTTTCGCCGGATCACGGGAGTTTCGCCCTCCCGAAACGAACCAGCACTCCGACGTGGGCGTCTTGTCCGGCCGAAATTTTCAGGAGTTTGTACAACGGACTTTCCTGGCAGTCCCGCTAAGCCACGGCCGACTCCGTGTTCGCGGGCGGCTGGCGAGCGCCGTGAGCGGGCGCTTCCATGGCCATCACTTCATCGCCCAGAGCGGCATAGTCCTGCGCGCCCGGGCAGGACGGTGCGTAGTCGAAGATCGACTGCCCGAAGCTGGGCGCTTCCGCCAGCTTGATGTTTCGGCGAACGCGTGTGCGGAAGATGCGGGCGGAAGCCCATGGCGTATCGCCGTCGCTGGACTTCAGAAACTGCTTCAGATCCTCGGTGACGTCGGCCGCCAGTCGGGTTCCCGACTCATACAGGCACATCATCACGCCCGTCACCCGCAGGTCACGGTTCAGCCGCCGCGTGACCAGTGCCGTCGTTTCGAAAAGTTTGGACAGTCCCTGCAGGGCAAAGAAATGTGGCTGCAGCGGGATGAAAACTTCTCCCATCGCCGTGAGCGCATTGATCGTCAGCACGCCCAGCGATGGCGGGCAATCCGCGATGACATAGTCGAAACGGTTCTGATCTTTCCAATGCTGCATGGCATTCCGCAGAATGAACTCCCGCCCCGGGACTCCTGCCAGCTCCACCTCGGTGGCCGCCAGATCGATGTTCGAAGGAACGACTGACAGGTTCTCCGCGACCAGCTGGCGCGATTCATCGATGGTGGTTTGTCGTGAAAAAACATCGTAAATCGTGGGCATTTCAGGTCCGGCCTCAATCCCCAGATGAAACGACGCGTGCCCCTGCGGATCCAGATCCAGCACACAGACCCTGCGCCCGGCCCGGGCCAGCGAAGCCGCCAGATTGACACTGGAGGTGGTCTTGCCGACACCGCCTTTCTGATTCATCACTGCGATGCTGCGCATGGATCAATATCCTGAAACCTGGCCCGGTGCTATGCGTCCGACAACCCCTGTCGCCGCCTCCTTACTCGACACTCTGACTATAAGCCGATCCCCGATTCCTGAACAGACGAGCCACGATGCGACCTGCAGAAACCGGCGTCAAAAAAGCTCCGACCACTCCTCACCCGGCTGAAAAATGCAGATTCCGCCGCGTTGCCACCCTCATCACACGAAATCCGCCGAATCTTTTTCACGGCATCACAACGGTTTCTCTTTTCCGCACTCCCGCGTGGCATCTGTTTTGCATATCCTGTATCCGGGCCGACAGGGCTGCCAGATTTGCGCGGCGACCGAATCAGGAACGGACTGCCAGGATTGCAGTCTGATTTCGTTCCGAATTTCCATTCCCATCACCTTCCTCAGATATCTTTCCACCCCACCATGGCTCAGCGTGATTTCTACGACGTGCTCGGCGTTTCTCGCGGTTCGTCACAGGACGAAATTCGTCGAGCTTACAAGAAGCTGGCCAGGAAGCATCACCCCGACGTGAAGCCGGACGACCCGAATGCGCAACAAGCATTTTCGGAGATCACTGAGGCCTATGAAGTTCTGGGTGACGAGGAGAAACGTCGGAAATACGACCAGTTTGGACACGCGTTTCGTGGCGCCGGTGCTGAAGGCGGACGGGGAAATCCGTTCGAACAGTACACCGGGAGTGGTGAAATCCCCGACCTGGAGTCGATCCTCTCGGGAATGTTCGGCGGCGGAAGCCCATTTTCAGGAGGCCGAGGAGCAAGGAAATCATCCGCTCGACCGCAGAAAGGTCAGGATGCCCAGGCAGAAATGACCGTACCCTTTCAGGTGGCTGTCGAAGGGGGAACGCACGAGGTGTCCGTTCAGCACAGCGGAAAGACAGAGCGACTCAGTGTGCGGATTCCGGCAGGCATTGACGACGGCAAGGTAATTCGCCTGGCTGGTCAGGGAAATCCGGGAGGTCACGGCGCACCAGCTGGCGATCTGCTCCTGACGGTGCGCGTGGCACCGCATCCGTGGTTTCGCCGCGAGACACTGAATCTGCTGGTTGACGTCCCGATCACGCCAAGCGAAGCTGCGCTGGGGGCGAAGATCGATGTTCCCACGCTGACAGAGGGGTCCCTTGTACTCTCCGTGCCGGCAGGGACACCAAGTGGAGCCAGGCTGCGGCTGCGGGGAAAAGGAGTGCTGGATCCGAAAACGCAGAAGCGTGGCGATCTGCTGGTTGTTGTGAAAATTGTCGTGCCCCGGTCTTTGTCGGATGAAGCGAAGGCCCTCTACGAAAAGCTGGCCCAGGCTGCTCCGCTGAGCCCGCGGGTCAATCTCTGGACCTGAACGAACTCCGCCCGGCAGCAGCAGACAGGTCCGACAACCAGCAGACAGGTCCGGCAACTATCGCGGTGCTGTGATCGCTATTTCGTGGATCCGGCGAGCGATGGCTCGGTCCTCTCCGGGCTGCAGGCCAAAGGGATGGATCACAACGGCACCCTGTCCGAGTTCTCGTTCACCCGGATGGATCGACGGTGATCCCTGTTTCAGCCGACGGATAAAGTCGTAGCCATTCAGACCGGACCGGGATTCGTCCAGCCGGATCCGCGCCCGATGGAACCCGCCGCGAATCGGATCCGGCGGGATGATCTCGCTGGTGATCTGCGGCGTGTCGCGAAGTTCGTGGCAGATCGTTTCGAGCATCTCGCGGCAGGCTGACTTCTCCGCCGCATGATCACGCTGAAAATAGAGCTGAAGCGCGGTCACCAGTCCGACGATTTCTTCCTTGCCGGCCTTGTACCCGCGGCCGATACCCTGTCGCGGTACGAATGCCAGAGTTGCCGGGTCCAGCAGTTCGCGAGGTGCGGTCCAGACTTCGGTGGTAAAGTCCATATCCAGGTGCTGCCAGGCCAGTGCGGAAATCAGCTCGGCTCGGCCACTCACGAATCCGGAAGACTGCGGGCCACGAATGTACTTGCCGCCACTGAAGCAGACAAGTGCTGCTCCGGCAGCCACAAAACGGGTCAGATTGCGAGGCTCATCACAGCTGCCGGCAGCGTCCACGATCACCGGCAGGCCAAACCGATTCGCCAGATTCACCACGGCCTCCAGCGGCAGCTGATCTTCGCACCACGGCAGGTATAAGATTGCCACCGTCTGGTCGGTGATGGCGTTCCGGATGTCATCGAGTCCGCATGCGTCGACGGTCCCCGCATCCACGATACGTCCGCCGGCAGCCTCCACCGCGTGATCGTAGTGATTGCGGTGAAACCGCGCCATGATCACTTCATGCTTCATTCCTGTGGTCACCGGAAGGCGATCCATGGCGGACGCGTCGAGTCCGGTGATGCACGCAGCGGTCGACAGCACCAGTGCGGCCTGAGCGCCGGACGTCACCCAGGCCGCCTCGGCCCCCGTCATTTCCGCGATCGATTTCCCGGCCGCGTACTGCAGTTGCTCCAGACACACAAAGCTGCGCGAGGCCTCCTGCATCGCCCGCAGCACCTCGGCTGGCATGAGGCTGCCACCCAGCCGGGTGAACGTGCCGATGGCATTGATAATGGGCGTGACACCCAGGGATTCGTAGACATTCATGAGGAACCAATACTCTTGCGTCCGGGCAGAATCGCAGTGGGATTCCGCTTCGCGGCTGACACCTCCGGAGAGACGCCCCCCGGCCTGACCGACTGACTTGCTGTCACAACGCGATCTTCAGGTTGTGTGATCGCAGCCTGAGATCAATAAACTCTGCGAAATCTGACCACCACAAGGCACCGGTCCGGGTTTTGTCTGCCGGACTTGTCAGAGCCTCTAAATCAGTTCACGAATTGGTTCCCCCTGCCCCAGAATCGTGATCGGCCTGCCGGAATAGTCGAGTATCGCCTGATGGTAATCAATCCCCAGATGGCGATAGACCGTTGCCAGCATGTCATAGGGCGTATAAGGTCGCTCTGTGGGGTATTCGGACTTTGAATTCGTGGCACCCACAACCTGACCCATTCGCAGCCCGCCGCCGGAAAACAGAGCGGTGTAGGCCTGCGGCCAGTGATCGCGGCCTGTCCCACCGGAGTTGTGCGACAGCCGTGGTGTCCGGCCAAACTCGCCGACAACGACGACCAGGATCCGCCGGTCAAGGCCACGACTGAAAATGTCTTCAATGAGTGCCGACAGCGACTGATCCAGATAAGGCAGGCGGATCCGCATGTAATCGGCAAAGTGGCCCGGGCGACCCGCGTTGCCGATGTGATCGTCCCAGTTTGTGAACTCCTGCCCCGTCTTCGGCGTGTCAATAAACAGGTTGATCACCGCCGTTCCGGCTTCGGCCAGTCGGCGGGCCAGCAGACACGACTGTCCCCACAGATGCCGTCCATAACGATCGCGCAGATCGTCGTGTTCCCGACTCAGATCAAAAGCGTCCGCGACTGACGGGCTGGTCAGCATCTGCCATGCCAGTCCCCGGAACTCGTCCGTTCCGCTCAGGCTGCCATGAAGGTCGAGATCGCCCCTGAGCTGATCGAGCTGGGTCAGGAGGAATTTTCGATCGCTGAGTCGGACTCCGTCCGAGCCGACGCTGAGTTTCAGATGAGGCGGAGCAAAGTCTTTGGCCGACGGGTCTCCGACTTCAAAGGGTCCATGGTGCATTCCCAGATAGACGGGCCGTGTCATGTACGGCCGGCTGGGCATCGTGACGTAAGGCGGGATGGCCCGGTGAGCCATGCCGCGTTGTCTGCTGGCCACCATCCCGTAATCCGGATGTTCGCTTTTCGACTGCGACGTGGGATCCAGCCGACTGGGGTGCTTCCCCGTGAGCACGATGATTCCACCGTCACTGTGAATTCCGATTTCATGATGCAGCGAACGCACCAGCGAAAACTTGTCCGCGATTTTCGCCTGATGCGGAAACAGCTCGCACAGATCCATTCCCGGAACATTGGTCGGGATGGAGCGAAATACGCTCCGGTAGCTGGCGGGGGCCTCCGGCTTCAGGTCATAGGTTTCCAGCTGCGACGGGCCGCCGTGCAGATAGAGCATGATCACCGAGGTGTCGGGAGCCTGGCGCCCCGACGCCGCCTGAGCCGCCATCACATCCGACAGCGTCAGTCCGCCCAGAGCCAGCGCACCGGCCTGCAGGAACTCCCGCCTCCGCACGGGACCAGAACAGATTTCCTGCAGGGATCCCATTCTTCAGTCTCCCAGGAATCGGGTGATGACATTCGCAGTGACTCTGGAAACGGCGTCGTCGACCAGCACACTGGCAACCCAGGTGATTGAACCGACGGAAAAGACGGCGCCGCCACTGGCTGTTTCGTACGTCACAATCTCAGCTCCGCCGTCATCCTGATTCGTTCCTTTGGCCACCATGACCGTTCCCGGCGGCGAATGCGGACTCATTTTGTCCGTTTCATGACCGGACGCGCCACCGGAAATCCGTTCCTGGAGGCTGTCTTTCCCGAACAGGTCGCCATTTCTGAGTCCCGTGCCCGCAAGAATCCAGTGATCATCGCGCACCACGCGGTAAGGAGCTGCGGTCATGATTCCGGAATCCGTGCAGACAACTCCCAGCAGACTGGCCTCGGATTCCAGCGTGCGGTGCATCCGGCTGTCCAGGTAGCGGGATGGGTCCGCCGGATCCGGCATTCCCAGCGCACCCCCGACACCCGGAGCCAGAAACGTGCGGAACCGCAGGCGATCTTCGGCCAGAAACTCCACCTCGCAGTTGAGACCGTTTCCGCCGAGATACATCAGCCGACCGCCTCGCTCATGAACCCACGATTTGACCTTCTGATACATTGTCCTGGACCAGTACTCGGGATGCACACTCAGAATCAGGATTTTATAGGCATCCAGATCAAGATCTCCATTGTGCAGCTGCCATTCGGAGTAGTAATCATAGCCGAATCCTTCGCGTTCCAGCCACCCCAGCATTCTCCATTCGGCCGGGGCCATGCCGCAGGGCAGACGTCCGGTGATGGGATCCGTCACTTCTTCGTGTTCACGCACGATGTTGCCGATTTCCGGTCGATCGAATGACAACGGCTGGTACTCGTGGTCCTGAAAGCCCCACTCGTTGAATGACCCGGCTTCCGTATAACGGATCAGATCCTGCCGAGCATTGACCGCCGGTTCATCCGGCAGGCGATTCGCATTGACATAGTTGCTGCGACCGCCGAAGTTGTTGTATGCCAGCCACGTATTCGTCGAGGCGAGTACGGCGATCTTTGCGGTGGGCTGCGCCGGCGCCACGACCCAGGGAAACGAAAAGAACTCTCCGGTCTTTTCTCCTTTGGCGTGAAGGTAGTACAGCCCCGATCGCTCTGGTCCAACCACAGACTGCGTGTGATGCGGATTATTGCCATAGCCCACACGATTCCACTGCACGCCGGTCTGCGTGTAGTCCCCGTCTGGTGTGATCTGCATGACAGCCCGCGGCCCGTGTTCATCGAACCAGCCCAGCAGCCGGACGAACTCCCGCTTCCAGCCATAGCGCCATAAGCTCAGGCGATAGGGCTCCGGCGAATGGACGCGAAATTCGGAGCGACCACCGGATCGGACGGATCTGGGCCAGACATATCCCAGAATGCAGTCCGACAGCATTCGAAACTGAAACGGCGGACCACCATCCGACACAGTGATCGCGGCGATCTTTGACCCGAATCCGTCCCGTACGAGCGTCACGCGGTAGTCACCGGGCGGGATCTCGGCATACACGCCGCCACGGGGCGTCGAGCGAACAACCGCCACGGTTTTCCGATTCTGCTGGAATTCCAGCATCACGTCGGCCAGCGCCACGTATCGCTCGTCACTCACAAATCCAATCAGCACGACTTTCTCCCGTTCGCGTCTGTTATTCTCTGGAAACTCCACGGGACTCCGGCAACGCCCGGACTGTCCCTCCACCCCGGGAACATCTGTCGGCAAAGTCCTGCGACCGCGCGCGAGAAACAGTTCCCGTCCTGATCTGCCGCCGGGCTATTTTCGGCTGAGTCGCAGACGTCCGATTCCATGTTGTTTCCGGTAACCATCCACAAAGCATCCTGAAACACGTACAGACTGGCTGCGTGGCGCGGCTTCCAGGGCGTCGCGGGGACCTCCGTCCAGTTCTCACCGTCCGGCGAATACCAGACGTCATTCCGATTGCCGCCTTCCACGTAGTAACCCTCCATCACCCACAGCTGACCATCCCAGACGGCCACATCGTGATACTGCCGCGCATTCCAGGGTGCCGCCGCCGTATGCTGCTTCCAGTGAACCCCGTCCGCTGTGCTCCAGACGTCGTTATGGAACTTTCGCGTGGGTGTCTGCGGAGTGTCGTACGTTCCGCCTCCCAGAACCCAGATGCGGTTGTCCTTGACCGCGGTGCCACCGATCATGCCTCGCGCCGTCCAGCAGGGTTCCACCGGCTGGATTTCCGTCCAGTTCACGCCATCCTGAGTGGTCCAGACATCGCGATGAAAGGTCTCGTCCACGCCGTCAACAAACCCCGGCATCGACTGCCCGCCCATGACCCAGATCCTGTCGTCGTGGGCCACGGTGTAGTGCAGCACC
>SYLK01000858.1 GCA_005809115.1 Planctomyces sp.
AGGTGCCTTCCTCTCGACATTTCCGCAGCCATTTTTCGACGGAACTCGTCGAGACATCGAACTCTGCTGCAACTTCTGCTTGAGTACAGTGGCCCCGCTCATATGACTCGATCACACGCTCTCTCAAATCCATTGAGTACGGATTCATTATCGGCATCCTGCCAAAACGACGTGTCTTCCTTGAACCGACGAAAAATGCTACACACCTTACTCGGTTTTAACCCATCAACGCAATCGTGAAATGCCCTAACGACGGGCGCGCATGGTGTCCAGCAGGAATTCTCGCTGCACATCAGCCCGCAGGTCCGACTTCATGTCCCACAGTTGCCGAAGCGGGAATTCTGCGGGAGGTGTCTTGCCGTTCGTCTCGTGCACAGCCTGCCAGTAGAAGACCGCCAGCAGAGCATCCTCGACGTACGCCTCGTTATCGACCACCATTTTGGGGAACCTGCTAAACACCTCGACCCATCTGTTCATCGCTTCTTCCAGCAGCAGCTGGGCTTCGGAGACGATCGTTTTGCCTTCGGCGTCGACAGAATCATAGCCGCGGCCTTCGGCATACGACCGCCGGGCCTCATACAGGGTGCGATGCGCATTCATCGTGACTTCATCACGCTCGGCTTCCGCGTAATCCCGCCAGAAGCGAAAATGGACCATATCCAGATTGCGTGCCCACATATTCCGCTGCTCTTCGAGCTTGATTCCGTTCTCTTCCGCCAGCTGGATCAGATCGTCCTCCGTCGAATTCAGTTTGTATTTCCAGTCGTTCAGTCCCAGAAAGACATAGGTTCCATAGGAGTCATTCCATTCGGTGCGTGCTTCATCCCACGCTGCTCTGGTCCTTTTCCAGAATGCATCGGTGTTCAGAATCCGTCCATCCCTGTCATCGAATTCCACTTCATTGTCGAAATTCACACGTTTTGTCGTCGGCGGACCTTCCTTGTTGCGGGTTTCCGCGAAACTCAACCGGGCCTTTGCCGGGCCCTGACGGAAGAACACATGCGTCTTGCCGGTCATCCCGAAAAGGTCATCTTTCTCGTTGGCCTGCACAAACCAGTCGTATGCCAGCAGGAAACTGTCCTCGCCATCCGGATTGATGTCGATGTCCGGGCCGCCGTTGAATCGTTTTTCATCCGGATCAAGCCGAAAATACTCGCGAAAGAAGGTTTTTTCGTCAGAGATGCCCATCTTGCGGGTCACGAAATCGCCCACTTCGTGATACAGGATGGCGACTGTCTGGTTGCGTTTTGTCCCCGCCTGGAGAAACTTGATACCTTCCTTGACCCAGAAGAATCGGTCGTCCACGCGGTCCCACTCGCGCGAGACGTTGAACGCCAGGTTCCACCCCTGGAACTTCCAGATCTGCACGTAGTGGGGCTGCAGCCGAATAATCGAATCGACAGTCGTCCTGAGCTTGGCCCATTCCTTGCGCTCCTGATAATCCAGAGCCTGGAGATGAAGCAGCCCGGCTGCCGGACCTCGCAGCCCCAGCAGCACCAGATTCATGGCCGCGCTGGAGGGATCGATGTCCCCCAGAGTCGTCTCGCCCAGGTCGTATTCGACTCGCATTCGAGCCAGTTCGCCGCTGCCGTCCGCCACGCTTTTGTTCGTAACGTTCACGTCGCGGGCCATCGGAGCACCCAGCTTCACGATCGGATACAGCAGAAGCAGAATGCCGACGGCGTAAATCAGCTTGCGCTGACGTGATGAAAGATTGTTCATTTCGATTCCAGTTCCCGGAACTTGAGGCACGCTCCTGCCAGCAGCACACAGGGGATGAGGAAAGCAAAGAAGGTTGCAATCGCAGGCCACACCGATGAATCCATCGGCACGTCAAACCCCTTTTCCAGCGACAGACCCGCCTTACTGAACGTCGCAAAATTGGGGATCAGCTGGCTGGCCACAGCCAGCAGTCCCGTGGACAGCATGTCGATTCCGCGCACCAGCTTCTGGGTCGCTTCGGTCGCATCCATTCCGGCACTCGGGTTGCGATGCTGGAAGATCAGAGTGGCCGACTCGATCAGGCCCAGTCCTTTTTCTCGTGAGAACACAATCCTGTTGAGGAACTCCTGGAAGAACTGACCAACGATGAAGACCGTCAGCGTGAAGAAGACCGACACAGGCCCCTTCACCACGCAGCTGGCCGTCACTCCGATGACCACCACCAGCAGCAGCATCAGACCGGTAGTAAAGATCGCCTTGATGTATCCCACCAGAAACGGGCGATCCGGCAGTCGCAGAAACAGGTCCGGCCGGGCCATCCCCAGAAACATCTGATCGTTCAGGCAGGCCACCTCAATTCGCAGGTTTCCATCCTTGGTCAGCTGCTCAAACAGGTCGATTTCCAGGCGCCAGCCTTCGCTGTCGCGTGAGGCCAGCTGATCTTTTCGCACCAGGTCGTCGAAGAATGTAAACCAGCGTTTCCCGGCAGGCGGCAGCAGCTTTCCGCCCTCAGCACGCAGGACACCGGCCGCCAGCTGTTCCGTCAGCACCGACGTCAGCGTCTCGGCATTCAGCGTGGACATCGGTCCCGCCTTCTCAAAATGCTCGGTAACAGAAGTGCTGAGAGCCGCGCCGTCGAGCAGTTTTCCCTCCTCGTTCAATCGATCCATGGTACGCGACAGGAACCGGCTGAGCGTCTCGTAATCAGCGGTCCATGGAATTCGCCGGTCGATCTCCAGGACATTGTCACCTTCATGGAACTCCGACACTCCGAACGAAGGCAGCGACACTTCCAGCCGCGGCATTCGTTCATGGAGATCCTCGGCGTTATCCCTGAGGTACGCGGCAACGCTGTCACAGTCATCCGCGATACTCGCATAAACCTGCTCGCCGGCCGTATCTTTCAGGCGGCCCAGCGTCTCGGTGGTCCGGCTCAGTTTGCCAAACAGTTCACCGAGCGGGGCCAGCGCCGGATCAATCTGTGCCAGCACACGGTCTGCCTGAAACGACCCATTGGCCAGACCGAAGAAATCCGACTCCGGAATTTCCTTCGGGGCAGCGCGGACTTTGCCCGCGAATTCCGTGAGCTTGTCCGCCGCCGTCCGAAACTGACCTTCACGCAGGGCTTCCGCAAATTCCCGCACGGATTCCCCCGAGGCCAGCACCCCGAATGCATCTTCACGCGGATTCTGGACGAGCGTGAACTGGGCTTCCAGACCCTCCTTAATCGACTTTTCAGACCCCTTGACCGTCCGAAACGCCTCAAATCGCGACTCAATCTTCAGCACATCGCCCACGGTTGCCGGCGTGATATTCTGAAACAACCACACGGCCCGGGCACGACTGTTCCCCTGAATGTATGAGCGGTACATCCACGTGTCACCCACATTCACGCCGTAGCGAGCCGGCTGACCGCGCACATCCAGAAAATACATTTCTCCGAATACCGGCACGCGACAGGTCAGACGCGACCGGACGCTGTCGGGAATCTGTCGCTGAATCCAGATGTAACC
>SYLK01000859.1 GCA_005809115.1 Planctomyces sp.
CGTCGGAATCAGGGCATGCCCGGCAGCCGTGTCAGTCGCCGCAGCTGGATTGACAATCTGCTGTGGCACCACGGCTGCCATCAGGTTGATGCCGCCATGTGGGTCCTGGGAGTGACCGATTTTGCAACCATCCGCGCGCTGCACGGACCTTCTCATCCGGAACTGGGAATGCCGCTGGACCTGGGCCTGCAGATGGTGACTGCGACGCGGCAGCTCGTCACGCAGGCACTCTCCTACAATGTCGAGCGGGTCTCGTGGCAGCTGCGATTCATTGCGCATGAAGATGTGCTGACGTTTGACAACGGACGGCTGCTGAACGAAGCCGGAGAGCCGCTGTTGCCGGATTCAGCCATCACCGACCTGACGGCTCAGAACCTGGAACTGCTGCGGGCATGGCGGCAGGATGAACCCAGCGACTATGACCTGGAACGTGTGCTGCCGGCAATGGAAGTCCTTGATCGGGCGCAGCGTTCGACGGAGGAAGCCTGATGACGATTGATGGATACGCCCACTGCGGCATTTCAAAATACCTGCCGGTTGGGGATGTTCTGGCAGTGCTGCGTCAGGCGGGAATCGACCGCGCCGTCCTGTGCCAGCACCTTGGCGAATACGACAATTCCTATCTTGCCGACGTGGTCGGGATGTACCCGGGACAATTCGCCGCTGTCTGTCTTGTGGATCCCGCTGGTCCGCACCCGGAGGCTGACCTCGAGGCGTGGCACGCGACGGGCTGTTTTCGGGGTGTCCGCCTGCGGGCGGAATGGCTCCAGCCCTCAGCGGCTCTCTGGGCACGTGCTGTGGAACTGGGCATGCTGCTGGTTGTCTACGCGCCACAGGGGACTGCCGCAGCCGCACCAGACATCACCGCGTTCGCGACAGAACACCCGACGGCACAGATCATTCTGACACATCTGGGAAATCCGCTCGTCCAGAACGGTCAGCTCGCCGAAACGAAACTGCTCAGCCTGGCACGGATTCCCGGGATCTTCGTCCAGCTCTCCGGACTTTCTCAGTTCTGCGAGTTTCCCCACGAAGCGCTGAGTGGATTCATTCGTGAAGTCATCCGCGAGTATGGTGCGGACCGGATTTACTGGGGTTCGAACTTCCCTGTCTGCGGTGACGCTGCGGCGTATCAGCGAGATCTGAGGCTGGTTCGCGGCGGGGGCTGGGGGCTGACTCCGGACCAGGTTGCCGCCGTGACATCCGGCACAGCAGCCGGACTTTGGTTTGATGCCGCGGCACGGAACGTTACCATCTGAGTCCGACGAATGTTCCGGGTTTTTTCAGGCAGAGGCGGAGAGACTGAACGTGGCAGATTCGGTGGTTCTGGCATACAGCGGTGGGCTCGACACTTCGGTTCTGGTCGGCTGGCTGCAGGATGAAGGTTACGATGTGCACTGCGTGTACGTCGACCTCGGGCAGCCTTGCGAGGACCGTGGAGCAATCCTGCAGAAGGCCCGCGATATCGGAGCAAAGTCGGCGGAAATCGTGGATGCCCGCGAAGAATTGTGCCGTGACTTTGCTTTTCCTGTCCTGCAGTGGCAGGCAAAGTACGAAAACATCTATCTTCTGGGCACCTCAATCGCTCGACCACTGATCGCGCGGGTCTGCGTTCGGCGAGCACGGGACGTGGGCGCTATGGCATTTGCGCACGGTGCGACCGGCAAGGGAAACGACCAGTGTCGCTTCCAGCTGGCTGCGGAGGCACTCGAGCCGTCCATCCGGATCATTGCTCCGTGGCGCATCAGGAAGTTTCGCGAGGCGTTTCCGGGGCGGACGGAAATGCTCGACTACTGCGCTGCGAAACACATCCCCGTGAAAGCAACCTCTCGCAAACCATACTCCAGCGACGAGAACTGCCTGCACATCAGTTATGAAGCGGGCGACCTGGAAGATCCCACGGTTGACGGGCAGACGGTGATCGATTTCGGCATGACCGTGGCACCGCAGGAGGCGCCGGATCGGGAAGAAAGCGTCAGCATTGGTTTCGAATCCGGCATTCCGGTGGCGGTCAATGGTACGCGTCACAGCCCGGCCACTCTGGTCGACACCTTAAATGGGATTGGCGGTCGCAATGGCGTCGGTCGGATCGACGTTGTGGAGAACCGATTCGTCGGCATGAAGAGCCGCGGAGTTTATGAAGCCCCCGGGATGACTCTCCTGTATGCCGCCCATCAGGCGCTGGAACAGATGACGCTGGACCGCGACCTGATGCATCTGCGGGATCAGATCAGTCCGCAGGTTGCCGAGATGGTGTACTACGGGTTCTGGTACTGTGCCAAAATGGACGCGCTGATGGCCTTCATCCGGGAGACACAGAAACCAGTGACCGGCGAGGTGCGACTGACGTTGTATAAGGGCAACATTCGCGTCAGCAGTCGCACATCGCCCAACAGCCTGTATCAGGCGGACATCGCCAGCATGGAAAAGGGAGGCAGCTACGATCAGACGGATGCCGAGGGTTTCCTGCGAATTATGGGGTTGCCCGTGCGTGTTCAGGGCACGGTGCGTCCACGTCCTTACTGACATGCGATATGACGCCCGGATTCAATCGGGCGGAGCATGTGAATCCGGGCAGCCGAGCCGATGGCAGTCAGCCGAGCCGATGGCAGTCAGCCGGTGGTGGCATGCTTCCAGTCGATCAGCTGGAGTTCGACTCTTTCGAAGCCACCAAACGCGTTGATGACGGGAGCGAAGCTGACGGACAGTGGTGCCGCGGCAGACTGAAGTTCCGCGGCCCACTCGGCGCGACCGAATGCAACAGCTCTGAGTGTGGTGCGGTTCTGACGAAATCGCACGGACAGGTGGCGATCGCCTTCACCCATCGTTTTGGGGGGTTCGGCAAGTTCCACTTTGCTGGCCACAAACCGCGGCATGGAATTCAGCTGGCCGAACGGTCCGAGGCGGTCGAGTTCATGCACGGCACGGACGGTGACTTCGGACAGCATGACCTCGGCGTCGATCCGCAGTTCGGTATCATCGGGTGTCGGATGAAAGTGGAGTTCCGCGTAGTTGGCGAGTGCCGTGCGAACGGCATCGACCTGAGATGCCTGCAGGCTAAGCCCGGCAGCCGCCTGATGGCCGCCAAATCCCAGCAGGAAGGGCTGGCAGGCAGCAAGTCCATTGTACAGATTGAATCCGGCCCAGGATCTGCCGGAGCCCTGGCCGGTGCCGTCGTCGCGGAGTGAGATCAGGACAGACGGTCGGCAGAATTCCTCCGCCACCCGGCTGGCCACGATTCCGATGACACCGGGATGCCACTCGTGGTGTGCCAGCACCAGCGTCTTGTGATCCAGCCAGCCGGGGCTGGCCGCCACCATTTCCCGAGCCTGTCTGAGAATCCGGCGTTCCACCTGTTTGCGATTCTTGTTCAGCTCGTCAAGGTACGCTGCCAGAGCAACGGCGCGTTCCGGGTTTTCGGTGGTCAGCAGTTCCACAGCCAGCCGTGCCTGTCCGAGTCGACCTGCGGCATTAATTCGGGGAGCGAGTGAGAATCCGATGTCCTCCGACTTCAGAACGGATTTTCCCTGCAGCCCGGCGACCTGGAACAGGGCTTTGAGACCAGTGGAACTGGTTTCTCTGAGGCTGGCGAGTCCGTAGCGCACGATGATGCGATTCTCACCTGTCAGAGGCACGACATCCGCTACGGTGCCGATGGCGGCCAGTCCCACGGCGGACTTCAGAAACTCGCGCATCCGCGGCGTTGCTCGCTTTCCATCGCCAAAGCGCTGACAGATGGCCCAGGCCAGCTTCAGCGCGACGCCCACACCGCACAGGTCTCCGTACGGATAGTCGGTTCCCGGGAGGCGCGGATGCACCAGCACCGTCGCGTCCGGCAGTTCCGGCCCCATGTGATGATGGTCGGTGATGATCAGTTCCAGCCCGAGAGAACGGGCGACCTGGGCTTCGCTCACGCTGGCAATGCCGCAGTCAACCGTCACAACCAGTCGCTGCGGGTCTTCTTCGTGCAACTGCCGGAGTGCTGCCTGATTCAGGCCGTAGCCTTCCTCCATGCGACAGGGAATATAGTAATCCGTCACGGCACCACACAGCCGCAGGCAGTGCCAGAGCAGACTGGTGGCGGTGACACCATCGACATCATAGTCACCGTAAATGGTGATTCGCCGCTGTGCTCGCACCGCCGCCACGATCCGGTCGGCGGCATCGCTCACACCGGGCAGCAGTGACGGCTCGTGCAGATCCGTCAGGCGGGTTTCCAGAAACGTGCGAGCCTGATCGGCGCTGACAAAGCCGCGGGCAATCAGCACCTGGGCCAGCAGCGGAGACACGCCGAGCTGGCTGCTGAGCACCCGAATGCGGGTTTCGTCATGGTGGTGAAACGACCATTTTCTGGACACTCAGCACTCTCCGGTCTGCCACAACGAACCACGAACGACGAATCCGGCCGGTTGTATTGTCCGTGCCATGTCAGCCGGCCGGGTGTTGTTCCCATGCCCGGGACTGGGCGGCCCCCGCCCGATCCCGGTGGTCGTTCAGCGCTTTCTGAAACATACGTTCGCCGGCGGGTGTCGGATACCTGCCACTGACACAGGCAAGACACAGGGATTCGGCAGGCAGTCCGACGCAGCGGGAGATCGCGTCGATCGGCAGATAACGCAGGCTGTCGGCTCCGACGGCGGCGGCGATCGCTCGCTCCTCATCGGCCGTAATCACCCGACCGGCCATGAACTGTGGAGCGTATAGTTCCCCGATGGTTGACATGTCAATTCCGTAGAAACAGGGGGCGATGATCGGCGGGCACGCGATCCGC
>SYLK01000860.1 GCA_005809115.1 Planctomyces sp.
GACACCGGACGGCAGCTCTGTCGGTGTCTGCGAGATCAGCGACCGGTCGACCGTGACACCTCGGACACCAGGGCAGCTCCGGCCGACGTGGTGGGAGGGCGCCGCAGCTGCACGACAAGTCCCACGGATCCGGGTGTATCGTAAACCCAGAGTTCTCGAATGGATCGCGCCGATACGATTCGAGAAATCCGGGTGGGCTGTCCGAGAGTTCCGACGACCTGTTCGCCTGTCATGCCTTTCACAACCCGACCTTCCCGCATTGCTCGCTGCACGCTGCCCTCCGGCAACGACTGCACTTCAGAGCGGCTCATCCACCGATCCTGAACGCGCTCCCAGCCAAGCCGTCCCAGCCGCTCAGCAATCTGGGCTGCATCGGTGGCCGAATCCGCATGGGCTGATGACCAGGCCTGCTTCAGCAGGTCGATTGCGGCCTGCTGGTATTCCGGCAGCTGAAAACGATCGACCAGAAACAGGTGCTCGTCGGCCGCTCGAACGAGTCCCGGAGCACCACTGCTGGAGAATTGTTTCGTCTTCCCGCGGACCCAGCGGTCGACGGCTGCAGGGATTTCCGACGCTGCAGCGTGTCGTTTCAGCAGATCCGCCAGCCGCAGCAGCTCCGAGCGGCTCAGTTGCTCAACGCGGTTAAGCTGGAACTTTATCTCGGCGGCTTCCAGTCGGCGCGCTACGGCATCGTCTTCCGGCAGCGCTTCACGCAGCGTGGCAGCCAGTTCGACGCCGTTGCTGCCGTCGCCTTTCAGTTGTCGCTCCAGTTGCTGGCAGACGACCGCACGATACAGACGGCGATGAAACATCGGACGGTCCTGAACCGTGGCCGCGCCATAGGCGCCAGTCGGATCGGCCAGAAACGCAGCTTCCCGACGTTCGTCCCAGCCATTATTTGGCACGTCCCAGCCAGGCGCGTGCTCCTGCACCACCTGCCGCAGTACTGCCGGATTCTCATCGGGCTGGCGCCAGCGCGAAACCAGGGCCTCAAATCGCACTTCCGCTGCCAGCGTTTCACTGACGCCGCGGGTCCGGGCCGAATCCGCCAGACTCCAGAGAGCCGCCGCATCGCTCCGGAACGTCGCCCGTTGTTTCCGAAAGGCCGTTTCTCTCACCGCGCGGATCTGCCCGTGCAGCGGTTCATCCTGATAAAATTCCGCTGCGGGGACATACTCGCCCGCCAGTTCATATAGCGCGTCGGGGCTGGCGTCCGCCAGCTGTCCGACGCGATCCACCAGTTCATCCAGGTCGGTCCCGCCGATCGACAGCCGATTCACCTCCAGCGTCGGACGCCCGTTCTGATTTCGCAGCTGACCGGAAACCGTAATCCTCTGCCCCTGCTGCATACGGTCGGGCAGTGGATTCGTACGCGGTGTCACGATCGAAAGCGGCAGTCGATTCAGCCGGAAGGCCTGCCCCGTGCGCCCTTCATACCGTCCGCTGAGGTCAATTCGTCGCCCTGCGCCGGCCCATTCGTTCCACTGATCCTGCTGTGCCAGCATTTCCGGCACGTTCAAGACGGCATCTGCTGCCGTCGCGGACCGCAGCTGGATGCAGCTCAGGCCGATGATGAGGATCAGCCGCGCCGCTGTCGCCGGAGCACTTTCCGTGGCATGGTGATCAATCCGATGATGATTCTGCTCATTCATGAGGCGTCTCCGATCTGGCGACCCGCGCCGGTTGCTCCTGCTTCAGCCGCGTCAGGTCCGAGTCATCCAGGAATTTCTGCTGCAGCTGCAGCTGGGCAGCCAGTCCTGGTCGTACTGCGGCTGTCAGGCCGGCGGCGGCGGCATGCACGTCGCTGGTCACCAGGGCACAGGTGCCGGGGTCCAGATGAATCGTCCATCCGCCGTCGTCACCCGCAGGAGCCTCACATGTCTGAACACGGGCTGCAAACAGTACCGGAGCGCCACCCAGCGTCACCGCTGCCTGCTGCATCAGAGGTGAGGCCAGCAGGATCTGCACCGAATCACCACGAACGTCGAGCGGGAGGTCCAGTTTGACCAGGTCGCGGTCCGCCGCATCCGTCAGCAGGCGGCAGTCAAAAATGTACCAGCCGGATCCCATGGCATTCTCGGCCAGTTTCGCCGCCCCCGGATCCGCGCTGCCGTCAACGCCATAAGCCGCTTCCAGCTGCTCCCACATGTCGTTCGAGTTCAACTTCCTGACAGCCCGTGTCTGCTGCAGCAGGTTGTCAGCCAGATGGAACTCGGCATCCTGCCGCCCCAGAGCACGTCCGGCGTTCACCAGATCCTGCAGCGCGTCCTCCAGTTCCGGCAGCTCCCCGGCGTTCAATGCGGTATCGGCACGGTCTCGGCCCTCTCGCCATGCCCGTCGCGCAAGATCCAGCTGGTGCTGCCGCCACGACCACCATCCGGTCATCGCCAGGATCAGGGCCGCGCCCAGCATCAGCAGACGAAATGGCGTGACCTTACGACGGATCGCCCGTGCCAGATCCCCGCGGCTGCGGCGGCGCTTCGCACTGACTGCCACAGCGCCGTCACGGGCTCGCATCGTGCCGCCCGAGGCATCATCGGCCTGAATGCTGCGGCCGTCATCGGTCCTTGCTGCGTCGGTCCCGTCAGCGCCCGCTCCCGTCTGACCATCCACATAGGGATCGTCAGAGGGATTCGTGATCCGGGATGAATACCGAGCCGCCGCTCGACCGTTCGGCTGGACTTCAGCCGTTGTTTCCGTACGCCCGGATCCCGTACGCCCCGCCGGCAACAGTTCCCGGGCAACCGTCAGCAGCCGCGATCGGAATGAACCACCCAGCACTTCGCTGGGCACTCGCAGGGTTGTGGGATAAACATTGACCGGCAGTATGTACCGCACCGAACCGCAGTTCTGACAGACAACCTGCTGCGGCTCTGATGTCCGAATTCCCAGAACGTGGGCGCCACAGTGACACAGAACATCGTACGGGACGGGAAACTCTGTGGCGGCCGTTCCTCGCAGCCGGGCTCGTGCACGCCGGAGTTTCGTTGTGAATTCTGTCATCGTGTCCAGCCGTCCGGTCTGTCGGTGACTCAGCAGAAGCCCGATCTTGCGCCGCTGCCCGATCGACGCAATGCGACAATTCTGGCCCGTCCCGCTGCTGTCGACAACCAGAATCGCGGATCCACGCGGAATGGATCAAACAAATCCGTTCATTCTTGCAGGGATCGGCGGGAAAACGGCCGCCCGATTCGTGCCAGAACCTCAATC
>SYLK01000861.1 GCA_005809115.1 Planctomyces sp.
GGCGCGGCGACAGGTCGCAAAGGCGGTTCGGCGGAGGTGATTGCGCTCGTGTCTGTACAGTAGCGCGGAGTGGCGGATACCTAGTCCGCGTGTCGGGGGTTCGAATCCCTCCGCCGCTATCTTTTCTCCCCGGAAATCCAGAATTTTCAGCGTTTTCCGGAGTTTTGGCCAGTGCAGGCGACGCAGAATGCGACGCATTTCCGGGGTCTGCGGCAGCCTGCTGCACCGGATTTTGCACCGCTTTTTCGAAGTGCTCATCCAGGACCTGCAGGTAGTGCTTCTGAGCCACCTTCGGGCTGTTGCCCATCCACTTACAGACGACGTGCGTCGGGAACTCGTTTTCCAGTTCCGTCTGCCGGGAGGCCCGCAGATTCTGGAACAACTTCGGCCAGGGGGTCAGGCCAGCGCGTTTGATGATTTTCTGGAAGAGGGTCCGGAGGTTGCTTTCGCTGTCGCGAATCCGAGTGACGACGAATTCCTCTCCCTCGGCCGCCTGCTCGAATGCCTGGTCCAGAAAAGGCCGCAATTCCGGAAAAATCGGCACCACCCGCGAGGCCATTCCTTCGTGGTGTTCCGTTTTCGGTGAGTGAACAATCATCCTGTTCTGGTCCCAGAGGATGTCCTGCCACCGCAGCCGAACGTGTTCGGAGGGTGTCCGGAGGCCGCCGAACCTGCTCAGGGCGAGGATGAGTTTCACCTGATTGTCGGCGGTTGCGTCAATGCACTTCCGGATGTCCGCATGGCTGATGAAGTGCTCCCGGTCCGGATTCGTGCGCTTGCTGGCCGTCACGTCCCCGAACGGATTTTCGGAGGCCACACCGTCTCGCACGGCAGCCTTGAAGAACAACTTTGCCGCCTCGATGTGCTTGTGCAGGGTGCTGGGGCTGTAGAACTTCGTTCCGTCGGCTTTCTTCAATCCGGTCAGGTGCAGCTTGAATCCGTCGGCATCGCCTGCGCTGACGGTCCTGATGTCCCGGCATTCCCCGAGGAACTCCGACAACAGTCTCTTCGTGGTGTTCCACTTGGCAATGGTCCGGGGTTTCGCGTCAACTCGTCGCCTGACGTATGCGTCAATGTACTCGCCGAGGATGGCCGATTTCCGCGCCTCAATCAGTCCAGCTGCCGCGATGCGGTCCCGCAGGCTTTCGTCAATGGTTCTGAGCCATTCAGCCGTCTGCCGAGGAACAGCCGTCCCTGTGGCCTTCGCCGAGGCCAGCAGCTCAATCTGAGTGCGAATCGCCTGCGCCGTTTTCTGGTCACACTTCCCGAGCCGGATACTTTTCCGGCTACCGTCGGTGTCCTTGAACTGGAGCGTCCGTCGGCCGTTTGGTTCTGCGGTGATGCTTGCCATCTCAATTCTCCATCTGGACGAACGGAGTTCCGGGGGCGACCGACGATTCTACCGCAGCGGACGCCTGTTGTTCGATGAAGTGCCGCAACTGATCCGACGAGTATCGGACACAATTCCCGATCCGGACACAAGGGATCGGACCGCGTGGATGTGTCTGCGCCCACAGCGTCCGCTCAGAAACGCCCAGCTGGCGGGCGGCATCAATCGGCTTCAGCAGCAGTGTCTGAACTGATTCTGATTGCTCGGCTCGATGGTTGTGATACCTGTTCATACTCTCCTTTTCCCCTTGCTCAAGGTCAAACGATGACTGTCGTGGTTTGCTCGAAATGAAGTTTCTGCGACCATTGACGATCCGATGCGATGGCCTCGACCGAGATCGTCAGAAATGCCCGGGATTTTTCGCTGGACGGTTCTCGTGTGCTGTACAATCCTGTGTGTTTTTTGCTGAACAGACACAGACCGAAGTATTTGTGAATTTGTTGGCACAAGACACGCATTGGATGTGTGAGGACCCGGACATGAAATCAAACGACCAGATTGCTCTGCAAGTCTGCACCGAATGCTGCCAGGTAAAGCCGGTGACAGCGTTTCGCCGGCGATTCCGCAATCAGCCGACTCGCATGAAGAAATGCACCGCCTGCCATCTGATTTACGAGAAAAACCGGCGAGCCCAAAAGCAGCTGATCAACCGAGGTTTCCGCATGCAGTCTCTGGCCACGGGACTCCGGAAATCCAAATCTCACCTGCAACTGATGACATTCGTGAATTTTGCCGTCGCAGCGGCCGGTGGATTGCAACAGCTGCTGGCTGACTGGCACGCAGAGGTAAACAAGTGTGTCGAATCCGGCCGGCGAACCCCGCGATTGATGGGGTTTTATGAGGCCATCTTCCACGCGGTCGCGATGTCTTCCGGCAAAACCGGGCCGGCCGATCTGACCAATCCAGAACAGGTCCGCCACCTCCTGGCAGAAGCGCTGCAGGAACACCCGAATCTCCTCGCGGATGTTGCCAGGGAAGCAGGCTGGACTGTCGTGCAGCCGGCAGTTCGGGCGACCTCAGCCTGATCGGCAGCGTGGCATATCCCGATTGTGGGGCCAATGGATGGCCCAGGGACGTCCTCCAGCACCGCGGGCATAACAGTGGTCCATGTTTTGAGCGGATGGCCGTAGCGGGCACGTGAGGGACTCAGAATGGTGTTGGGCGGGTCGGTCATGGGGGTCCTTCCATGCTGGGGGGGACCTGCGCTGAATCTTGTGAAGATCTCATCAGCAGCTCAACAACCCGAATCTGACCACGGGGGCGACTGACTCGGATCAAGCCCGCTCCCTCAAGTCTGCGGAGGGCGTCATGGCACGTTCGTGGGGAAATCTTGAATCGCCCCACCAGTTTCGGGGTGAGGCGGAACGTGCAGGAACGTTCCAGGCCGGACTGGTAAGACAATGCCAGGAAGAGAACCAACGGAGAACGGCCCGGGAGATTCAGGACCCGGTCAAGCATTTCCAGGAGGATCGGTCCACAGATAAATGCCCCGGGCTGTCGGTTGGCACACTGATGGCCTGTCTTCCGCCGCCGTTCCGGCATTTTTGCGCCACTGGATACCCGATACTTCTCAATGTCTACCTCACCCTCCATTCAGACCACTCCACATCTTAAAGTATTGTAAAACGAGACTTGAACACAATAAGACTTATTATGAGATTAGGCGGGGTGGCAGCCGGCTGCCGCGGTGGCCGGCCGTGGGCTGCCGGGGTCGGGCAGCAGTGGACTGCCGCTGTCTGGTCGAGCCAATTCGTCGAGAATTTCCGTCACCCGGTCCCACATTACGCGCCCTCGTTCATCGGAATACCGATCAGGGTACTTCACCACGTCGGCATCGGTTCGCAGCTCGAACCCATCGAGAACCGCCCGGCCGGCTTCAAGCATGGCTGCCTGTGTTTCGGCCACGATCCTGTCGATATCGTCCGCCGGCCCTTCCACCAGAACGGCATCATGAATCGGGGCCAGCAGCTTGATATCACGTTCGACAATCAGACAGCACGCCAGCCGGAGCATTTCCGCTCCGTTCGCCTGACACGGAAAATTTGCCAGGCTCCGGGGGTTGACATTCGGGCCAACATGCAGGTTCCAGCCGAACACCGTATGTAGGCGGCAGAACAGCATCGCATGATCGACCGCACCCTGCGACCAGCGCCAATAGGCCGGATACGTCTCACGATGCAATCGCAGCAACTCCCGTCCCACAATTTCAGGTTCCCCGAGTGATGCGGCCAGAGACTGCTCCCCCATGCCGTACTGAACCGCCAGGGCGCACACTTTGAACCGATTCCGTTCTGTGGGGTGACTTTGTTTTGTTGCATCCGGCGGTACTGCCCCGGCCTGTTTCGCGAATGCGAGATAGGGGTCACCACTTGAGTAAGCCTCCATCATTCCCCGATCCCCTGACAGAGCTGCCGCAATCGCGAATTCCTGTTGAGACCAGTCGACATAGGCAATTGCCTGACCGGCGCCGGGTTTGATCAGACTCCGCAACCACACTGACGGACCAAAAATAAACCTGGAAGTGCTCGGCTGATTCCGACCTGTGCGAGCCTGGAATGGTGACAGCAGGCAGCGGTTCCGTCCGTCCGCCCCGACTGACAACTCGTTCAGACGGAGTTGGCCCAACGTGTGCCGGAGTTCTCGAATCGGCCCGATCTCCACGGGATATTTCCGGGCCATCTGACGAAACGTGTCGTCGTCCAGCGCCAGTGCCCCGGATTCAAGCCGCGGCCATGGAATACCCTTCACCTGCAGGTATGCGGCCCA
>SYLK01000862.1 GCA_005809115.1 Planctomyces sp.
GGGCGAGAGTCCGCTGAATGGATGCATTCGCGAGTATTGTGACCGGGGGCAGATCATGCAGATGCTGACCGAGCCGAATCCGTCCCGGGATCCGTTCCGCAGCATGTGCCAGCAGGTGGCCATGCAGGTTGTGCGGGAACTCATCCGGTCCCCGTCCGGGCCGGTGCTGGAAATCCTGTGAAACGCGGGTGATTCCGATGAAACTGAATGAACTGCTGGAAGAATATGAAGAGCTGTCCGACTGGGGAGAACAGTGCGACTTCCTGATCGACCTGGGTCGGGATCTGCCGCCGCTGCCGGAGGAAGATCACACCGACTGCAATATCGTGCATGGGTGCCAGAGCCGGGTGTGGCTGACGACGGAACTGGACGCGGCGATGGATCCTCCGACCGTGAAGATTCAGGCTGACAGCGATGCACTGATCGTCAAGGGACTGATCGCGGTTCTGCTGGCAGCTTATGCCGAGAAAACGCCTGTCGACATCCTGGAAACGGATATTACCGGACTGTTTGAGCGCATGGGGCTGCATCGCCAGCTGAGTTCCAGTCGGCGCAATGGTCTGTACGGAATGGTCGAACGAATTCGCAGCTTCGCTGCACGCAGCCTGTCAGCAAGCGTCAGGACAGTCCCATGAGCGAGGTGAGGGCGCAGGACCAGGCCGCATACGATGCGCATGCCGTCAGGGCTGAGTTTCCCGTATTGATGCAGTCTCTCGAGAAAGGGCTGCGTCCGGTCTATCTGGACAGCGGAGCCTCCGCTCAGAAACCTCGGGCGGTAATCGCCAAAGAACGCGAGGTGGAAGAACAGTATTTCGCGAATGCATACCGCGGTCGTTACAGTTTTGGCGCGAGGATTGATGACGAGCTGGAAGGAGCCAGGACGAAAATCGCGGAATTCCTCAACGCGGCTTCCTCGTCACAGATCGTCTTCACCCCGGGCGCGACGGCCGGACTGAACATGGTCGCCTTCGGCTGGGGGCGGCGTTTTGTTCAGGCGGGAGATGAAATCCTGACGACGCTGATGGAACACCACGCCAATCTGGTCCCCTGGCAGCAGCTGGCCCGCGAGCGGCAGGCCATCCTGCGATTTATCCCGTTGACATCCGACGGCCGACTTGATTCTGAGCGACTGGGCGAGGTCCTGAACGAGCGCACAAAAATCGTTGCCGTGTGCGGCATGTCGAACGTGCTGGGAACAGTGAATCCGATTGCCGAGCTGGTCCGACGTGCTCATCAGTTCGGTGCCTGCGTTGTCGTTGACGGTGCCCAGAGCGTGCCGCATCTGACGACCGACGTGCAGCAGACTCCGATGGATTTCCTGTGTTTCAGCGGTCACAAGCTCTATGGCCCCACGGGTGTGGGAGTGATCTATGGCCGGTCTGAGCGACTGGAAGAAATGGACCCCATTCTCTTCGGCGGGCATATGATTGAGCGTGTCTGGCCGGATCATTCCACGTGGGCAGCTCCTCCGGCGCGTTTTGAGGCCGGGACACTGCCGATCGTTCAGGCCATCGCCCTGGGCGCAGCGATCGACTGGATTCGGCAACACGGGCTGGACCGAATTCATCGCCACGAACAGTCACTGCTGCGGGACCTGACGACACGGATGCAGTCGCTTCCGGGAATGACGATTTACGGCCCGGACACACCGCACAAGGGGGCGATCGTCAGTTTTCGCATCGCCGGCCTGCACCCGGAAGATCTGGCCGCGATGCTTGATCGGCGGGCGGTGTTCACGCGTCATGGTCACCACTGTACCATGCCGCTGCACGACCTGCTGGGTGTGAGTGCCACGACACGCGTCAGCCTGGGGGCCTATAACACGACTGAGGATCTCGACGCGCTGCTTGAGGCTGTCCAGTTTGCGTTCCAGAAACTCCGCCCCACACAGCGGGCGTGACGAGCCCTTCAGCAACTTCCCAGTCGCAGAGCGATCCAGGCAGACGGGTCGAACAGGACAGGAAAATCTTCCCCGACACTCAGCGGCAGTTCGCCGAGTTCGGTGTCGCGCACCACGCAATAGAAACCCAGCCTGCCGATTTCCGCCGCCTGATCGAAGCCATACAGCACTGCGCCGGGGATCCAGACCTCCAGCAGATACCCGTCGGGTCGGATGTCGCACCACAGTCGGGTCAGGGCCACGTCGCCGGCTTTGCGAACACTGCGCTGCTGAGCGATCTCGCGGGACAATGCTGCGGGACGATCGTCCGCTCTGGTATCCAAGGGCAGCACGTCCAGCGCGGTGCAGAACTCCGTGGCGCGATGCACGCCAGCTGTGTGTCGCGTATCGAACATCAGCTGCACGAAGTCAGAGTCCCGCAGCTGGTCACTTCGTCCCCGAACGGGCATCCGTTTGCCGGCGACACCCAGACTGACCGCGACTCCGTCCGAATTCCACGCACATCGCAGATCGAAACCAGTCTCCGGACGATTCAGCAGATGCGGCACGAACAGAGCCGCCTGAGTTGGCAACTGCAGCAGCTGACCTCGACTCCGGGGCAGCCGATCCATCCGGGGGATCTCCGGAGAATATTCGAACAGCAGGGAAGGCGGCACAACGAAATTCATGAATCCGACCAGCACCAACCAGCCAGATGAGACGATCACCTGAAACGACCACTGAGGTACCCACCGCAGCAGCGCGTGGCATCTTAGCAGAAATCCCGCAGCTTCCAACCCCCGCGGTCAAACGCCCGCGGTAAATCCCCCGCGGTCAAACGCCCGCGGGACCAGGCATCCGTGCTCATCCGGAACACGATGTCGTTGCCGATTCTGTCGGACATAAATTTTTCGGCGAGTGCTGTCGGAAATCATGCGCCGCGCGGTGCGGGAAATCGGTCGTGTCAGCCCGCATGATCGGCCATGCCGCTGGCAGCCTGGGACCGGCCAAAAAAATAAATTGAACAAATTGTCTGGTCAGGGAAGCGCAGCGCCACTGACCAGAATCACGCTGGTGTGTGACAGCGGCTGGACCGGAATGTTTCGTTGTGACCGTAAAATTGCAGCATGAAATCATCGGCCAGCTGATGAACTGATCGAGCGAATCCGAATTCGAGGCACAGGATTCATGCGGCCGAAAGTTTCATGAGTTTGTTCAACTGATTTTTGGCCGGTCCCTATTCGATTTCGTAGGTAACGATCCCATGGCGCTGAGCGCGACTGATCTTTTCCGTGGCATGCAGGCCAGCCAGCACGAACTCGACGCATGAGGCCCGCACGGCGGCGTCGCCCGAGGCATTCACTTCGAACGCCTTGTCCCAGACCGGCGGCACCCGTTTCAGCAGCTGCTCGTACTGCTCGCTGGGCAGCATGTCGCCGACCTCAATCTTTACGCCTCTGGCGAAAATCTGTGTAATCTGCTCCAGACCATGCTGTTCGACATATTCCTCGAAGATCGTCCTGATGGCTTCGGCGGTCACGGCTTCCAGCACCTGACGTTCGCTCATCTGATGACTGCTCATCAGATCGATTTCCAGTTTCCCGAGGGACGACGAATAGAGATGTCCCAGGTCACTGATTCTGGGCACGGCCGGCTTTTCACCAAGGACGGCTCCGCGGCGTCGCGCGCTGGCGACCATCGTCTGGTAATTGGCAATACTGAAGCGGGCGCTCACTCCCGACTGGTGGTCGATATAACGACTGGCGCGAGCCGCGCGGCTGATCTCTTCCACGATCTGCTTCATGAAGTACGGCACGACGACCGGGAATTCACCGTCCAGGGCGATGGAAGCTTCCTGCTCCAGAATCTGAATGCCGGCATCGCGATCCGCCGGATAATGCGTGTGAATCGTGCTGCCAATGCGGTCTTTCAGCTGGGGAATGACTTTCCCGCTGCGGTTATATGTTGCCGGATTAGCTGAGAACAGGATAACCACGTCTAGGTCGAACTGAACCGGGAACCCCCGGATCTGGACGTCTCGCTCTTCCAGAATATTGAACAGCCCCACCTGGACGAGGTCATCCAGCTCGGGCAGTTCATTCATGGCGAAGATGCCGCGGTGCATGCGAGGAATCAGTCCGAAGTGGAGTGCATCCTCGGCCGACATTCTGGTCCCGGCGGCCAGCATTGCCGGGTCGATTTCTCCGATGATGTCCGCGAATTTTGTACCGGGCGCCAGCCGTTCGGCATAACGGTCTTCCCGCCGCCACCACAGAATTCGCAGTTCCTCCGCCGGTGTGCTGGCCACTGCCAGTTTCCCGGCCTGGGTAATCGGCCGGAACGGGTCCTCGTGCACCGGGCAGCCCGGCAGATCCAGATACGGAATCGCCTCATCCAGAAACCGCGGCAGCATTCGCATGAGGCGACTTTTTCCCTGGCCCTTTTCGCCCAGGAACAAGATGTCATGACCGGCCAGCAGTGCCAGACTGATCTCCGGGATCACGGTATGGTCGTAACCCAGGATGCCGGGAAACAAGCTGGTCCCGGCAGAGAGCATGCTCTGGAAATTCGCGCAGATTTCCTGCTTGACAGTTCGCGATTTCCAGCCGCTGGCCTGAAGCTGTGCCAGTGTGGCGGGACGATGCGTAATTTCATTCATGAATCAGGATGTCCTGTCAGTTCACCGGCTGTGTGGCCCGCAGATAAGCGAACAGATCGCGCAGCTGCTGCTCGGTCAAAGTTCGCAGAGCCCCCTCGGGCATCAGCGACTGCGGAATAACGCGTATCTCCTCGATCTCCGACTGGCGCACGATCACGTTCTGCCCGTCAACACCGCGCAGAATCACCACCTGCGCGTCCCGGTCGGCCAGAAAGCCGTTCAGGACGCGACCGTCCGCGGTCTGCACCAGGTGATTCTCAAACCCTTCCCGGATTTCCAGACTGGGATTAACAATGCTGGCCAGCATTCGCTCCAGATTGTCGCGTGCAAAAGGAGTCAGATCCGGCCCGATCCGGCCACCTTCTTCAAACAGCAGGTGGCAGCGGCCGCAGTTCTGCAGGAACAGGCGTTTGCCCTCGCGGGGATTGCCGGACCCTGTCTGGAGCAGCTCGCGGACACGGCCGATCTCTGCCAGCATCTCCGTCGTCGTGGCACCCGTTATCGTGCCCCAGTGTTTTTCGACCAGCGGCGCAATCCCCTCATCGCCGTGCAGCAGAATTTTTCGCAGAGTTCCCGTGGTAATCGTGTCGGGTGCAATCCTCCCGTCGTCCACAGCCTGCAGCAGCTGCCGGGACCAGACCCCGCGACTTGACAGAAGCGACTCCGCTGCCAGCCGGCATTCTTCATCCAGATCACTGAACCGACTCACCACGGCATCGCCAATCCCGGGATCGTCGAAGGCCTGCAGCGCGGTGACCACGGCCGCCAGCAGCGAGCCATCCTGTTCCCGGGCGACAAGTGTCAGCAATACTGGCAGGGCTTCACGATTCGCCGTCTGACCGAAAATCTCGATCAGGGGTCTGCGCTCGGCGGACGATACCGCTGGGTCAGGAACCATGCGCAGGGCCTGCCGGACTGCCTCAGGCTGCCCCTGCCTGACCTTCAGTGCCAGTGACCCGCCACCGCTGGCACTGATCGCGGCAGCCAGTTCGTCTGGTATCCCGGCCAGCGACCTTCCCTGAAATGCTTCCTCAAACCCCTTCAGCAGAACCTCGATACTCTGAGGATCCGGTGCCGCCGACAGGAGTTCCGCGGCGGACATCAGATCTTCACGTGCACCCGATGCGGCGAAACGCTTCATCAGACGCTCCAGCAGAAACGGACGGACCAGGGGGCGCTGCCAGGTTTCCGATTCCGTGAACAGCTGCTGCAGGATCTGGTCGGCCGATATGTGCCCGACCTGCGCTTCAATGGCCCACCACAGCAACAGAGGCTGATGCAGGTCCGTGGCGTCCTCATCGTACGGCAGAAGGGCATGAATCACCGGCAGGGCAGCTTCAGCGGGCAGACGACGGGCTGATGCGGCCAGTTGCTTGCGAACGTCGAGAGACGGTTCCCCCCGGGCCAGATTCACCAGCTTCTCGGCCATGGTCTGTTCGACCTGCTTCCTGTCTCCCAGGAGCCGCACGGTCCATGCCCGCACACTCGGATCCGCGTGTGTCAGTTGTTCGGAAGCTGCGGCATCGCTGAATCCACCGCTGAGATTCAGAGCCCACAGGGATTCCAGGGCAATCTGCCCGGCTGAACACCGCAGCCGATCGCGCAGCAGGGGAATCAGCGCCGCATCCTGGCGATCGCCGATCAGACGCAGCGCGTTCTGCCGTTCCCACCGCGCGGGACTGGTGAGGGCCGACATCAGCTGCTGACTCGTCGCCTGGCGCCAGTCCCGTGGCACATGGGGCACAGCCGACGGCCGCTCGCGTGACTGCAGCCGGTAGATCCTTCCGCTGCTGCGGTAAATCCGTCCGGCATAATGACTGCTGTGGTCGATCCGCTGCTCATACAGATCGGCGATATAAATGCCGCCGTCGGGACCGGCCTTGATGTCAACCGGGCGAAACCAGGGATCATCGGTCTTCAGGACGCGTTCGATATCGCTGGTTTCAAACGACGACTGGAACGGCCGGAAATCGCTCAGGACGACCTGCCCCTGCAGCGGCTCGATTCCGAACAGCCGGCCCCGATATCGCTCGGGCAGCCGATTCTCTTCGTACAGGATAAAATTGTGGGTGAAGCGAGCGACACTGTGATGCCGCATGTTTTCGAAGAACCCATAGGCATAGGGATTGGAAAGCGGACCGTGTTTGCCGAACCCCTTTCGATAATATCCCCCCTGAACATAATGAAAACCACGCGTGTCGCCGCCGTTCGTTCCCGAAAATATCCGCCCCGCACTGTCGATTTCACATCCGAACGTATTTCCGCCGCCCTCTGCAAACACCTCAAACTGAGCCGATACGGGGTGATAACGCCAGATCAGCTGCCCCTGTGTCTGCACCGGGGGGGCCTTTGATCCCGGCCTGCGCACAGCTGCCGAGACCGTACTTCCCTGACAGCCATACAACCAGCCATCGGGGCCAAACCGCAGGCTGTTAATGACCGAATGGGAGTCCTCAATGCCGAACCCCTCCAGCAGGACATCCGGATCACGGTCCGGAACGTCGTCGCCATCAGCGTCCGGATAGAACAGCAGATACGGCGGGTTGGTCACGTACACACCACCGTGACCGATGGCAAATGAACTCGCGAGATTCAGTTCGTCCACGAAGATCCGGTGCTGATCGTAAACGCCGTCTCCATCGCTGTCGGCATGAATGCTGATCCGATCGCGCCCGCGGAAATGATGCGGCGGGGGCGGAGGCACTTTGTCATACACCGACCGCAGATAGACATCGCGGCTGACCATGCTGAGACCCGCCGGATCCGGATACTGACGATATTCCATCACCCACAGCCGTTCCCGCGCATCGAACATCAGAAACAGCGGCTGAGCGATCTCCGGTTCTCCGAGGACAAGCTGCACGCTGAGATCATCCGGAGTTGTGAAATGTCGCACCGCCTCCGCAGGACTGAGCGGATCCGTATCACCATTCCGACGAGTCACGTACCGTTCAATGTCATCCACCGGATCGATCGTGCGGTAAACTCCGAGTCCGGCCAGTTCCGCGTCAGACAGGTCCGGACTGCCGCCCGAGACGAAATCCGTCAGCGTCGCCACTGCCCACGTGGCGTCGTCACCGGGGCGGTACTGCCAGGCGCCCTCAAGTCGCAGAGCTTCGCTGCGGGTTTCATTCAGCAGCACCGGCGGCGCCACACTGAAATTCGGTCGCGGATCACTCTGATGCACGCGAATGGCTATCACATTGTAGTCGCCGAATCGAACCAGTGAATTGTCGAGTGAATACCTCCCGCGTTCACCCAGGCCACTGCGAAACCGCGGCGGAAACATTCCCGTGGCCCCGACGGCATTTCCGTTGACCAGAGTCGCCCGCGCATCGTCCAGAGCCTCGACATGCACGGTCAGACGTGATTCCTGCCATTCCCGGGGAACTTTGACCAGCGCACGAAACCACGAATAGCCACCCACCGGCGCCAGTGAGCCCGCCGGGACACTCCGCCACGCATCCGGCACAGCCAGCAGATGCCAGCCCTCCGCCGTGTGCGCTGATCGTCCGCCCGGGTCTGCCGCACAGATCAACGGCCCGGGCATCGCTGACAGCAGCGCCGCCACAACGACAGCAGCCCGGACAATCAGCGCACTCGTGCTCGACATCTCGGTCATCAGCGGAACACCTCCGGATCGGTGAACGATCGATCTGGCAGAAAATACAGGCAACACCCGATTATCCGCGTTCTGCCCCGGAAATGCACGCGATGCCGTCACGGATCAGGACTACGAAAAGTAACGCACACCGTTCTGAAACACCCTGAGGCCATCCCCATCGCCGGACAGCCTGAACCGTGTCCAGTGCGGGTGCTGAGTTGCGAACAGAAATCGTTCGGGGTGCGGCATTAAGCCCAGCACCCGGCCGGTCGAATCACTGAGTCCCGCAATGTTGGCAGCAGACCCGTTGGGGTTTTCTGGTTCCGGGAGGAGATCAATTCGTGTCGGGTCACCGGCCACAGCCGACAGTTCCGCGGCTCGCGTGGACCAGTAGCACAGGGCAATGGCGGCCTGTGCGCGGAGTTCTTCAGCCACTTCAGGCCGCCGCAGAGCGATGCGCCCCTCGGCATGCGCCACGGGTGCGTCAAATTCATCGAGACCCGACAGAAATACGTTGCGAGATCCCGTCACCTTCAGGCGAACCCAGCGATCCGTATACCGCCCGTTGCTGTTCCAGGCGAGCGTCAGCTGGTCTTCCGACACTTGTTCATCGGCGCGTTCAATCCCCCGACGCATGATCAGTCCGGCCTTCAGAATCGTCTGAAAGCCGTTGCAGATA
>SYLK01000863.1 GCA_005809115.1 Planctomyces sp.
CCACAGGCGGTGACATCCTCCTGCCGATCTGCCACAATCAGGTGCCGGGGCCGGCATCATTTGAGTCGGTCATGCAACGCCGGCCGCGAATGCCGTATTTTCGCCAGCGGGGCCGATTGTCGGAGGAACGGGAACGGAAGGAATGCCGCGCGGGTGAATCCGCTCTGGTGTCGACTGCCGGGAAGGCGTTAAGATTGACGCTGGCGGTGGGGAAACGGCTGCTGCCGATATGGGCGACGAGGTACGTACCGGCTGGCCGCCTGCGACGGGGACACGGTGTCCCTCCCGCCGGATTGTTCGCGTCCCTGTGACGCCGCACAGATCCGGAACGAAATCTGTTCGTCAATCCTTCAGTAACGTCATGGACGCCTCGGGACATGGCTACGACGCTTCACGAGCAGCTGAAACAGCACTATGTGCGCTGCAGCGACAGACACGAGATCCTGCTGGACGGATTTCGCATCGACGCGATCGACGGCCGCCGGAGGCTGGTGGAGATCCAGTGTGCTTCATTGTCTTCGATCCGGTCGAAGATCCGGCACCTGCTCCGATCTCATCGGGTCATCGTTGTGAAGCCGCTCGCCAGCTACAAACTGATCATCCGGCAGAGTGCCCGGGATGGTCCGGTGCTGAGTTCGCGAACCAGTCCGCTGCATCAGGGTCTGTTTCATGTGTTTCAGGACCTTGTGCATTTTGTCGACGTGTTTCCTCATCCGCGGCTGCGGCTGGACGTGCTGCTGACGCACCAGGAGGAGGTCCGTATTCCGCCGACGGGACGGAGTTCGTGGAAGAAGAACTATCGTGTGGACGATCGTCGGCTGATCTGCGTGGAGCAGCAGACGCGACTGAGCACTCCGCACGAACTGTGGGCATCTCTGAATCTGACGGTGGGCGCCGAGTTTACGACTGTCGAACTGGCGGAGAGTGCCGGCATGCCGCTCTGGCTGGCGCGGAAGGCGGCATACTGTTTCCGGCTGATGAATTATTTTGACGTGTGTGGCAGACGCGGCCGACTGGTTGTCTACAGGCTGTCGGACGGACAGCGGCGGGGACGTGCAGCCTGATGTGTCGAGCATGGCTGAATCTCCCTGGCAGGAGCGATCTTTTCAGAGGCAGTCAGGCCCCGGGAAACAATCAATTGTGGTATGGCTCGTGAGGAATGTTTTCCATGAGTGAATCGTGGATCGCTGATCGGATGCATCGGATTGATGCGTCTGGTATCAGGAAGGTATTCGACCTCGCCGCGACGATGGAGCGGCCGGTGAATCTGAGTATCGGTCAGCCGCACTTTGCGACACCGCAGCCCATTCAGGACGCGCTGTGTCGCGCGGTCCGGGAAGGGAAGAACGCGTACAGTCAGACGCAGGGCATACCTCCGCTGCTGCGACTTCTGCAGCAGGACGTGGATCAGCGGTACGGTCACCCGGATCGGCGTGTATTCGTGACATCGGGAACCAGCGGGGCACTGATGCTCGCACTGTGCACGCTGGTGAACCCGGACGATGAGGTGATCATATTCGACCCCTGGTTCGTGATGTACAAGCATCTGACCACGCTGGCCGGCGGACGCGTCGTGCAGGTCTCCACGTATCCGGACTTTCGGATTCGCCGGGAAGCGCTGGAAGCGGCAATTACACCTCGAACAAAAGTCATCCTGTGCAACAGCCCGGGCAATCCCACCGGGGCTGTGGCTTCTGCCGCCGAAATGCGGATGCTGGCCGAGGTCGCGACAGAGCACAATCTGGCGCTGATCAGTGATGAGATCTACCGGGCGTTCTGCTACGACGAACCATTTCACAGTCCGGCCGAATGGAATGATCGGACGATCGTGATTGATGGATTCAGCAAGTCCCATTCGATGACCGGTCTGCGGCTGGGTTACATCCATGGACCGGACTGTCTGATTCAGCAGATGCTGAAGCTGCAGCAGTTCACGTTTGTCTGTGCGCCGCACCCCGTCCAGTGGGCCGGAGTCACTGCCTGGGAGCTGGACCTGACCGGTTATCAGGCAGACTACCGCAGGAAACGCGACCTGATGGTCAGTCTGCTGGAGTCTGATTTCGAAATTGCCGGGGGGCAGGGCGCCTTTTACCTGTTCCTCAAGACGCCGTGGGGGACTGGAACGGAGTTCGTGACCGCAGCGATTCGCAATAATTTGCTGATCATTCCTGGCAGTGTGTTCAGTCCGGCCGACACGCATTTTCGACTGTCGTTTGCCGCAGATGACGATGTCTTACGAGAGGGAGCGCAGATTCTCTGTCGCCTGGCGCGCAGCGGAAAACCATGATTTCGTGCAGAAATCCCGAATTTTTGTCCCGCCAGGGCCGAATTTTTGGGCGAATGATCTGGGAATTCGTGGCAGGAAACTGAACAATATGCAGCTGGTGACGGATCAGTCTGCAGAAGCAGCAGTGCTTCAGACAGTTTCTGAGACCTCGTTTTCGTTCTGCGGTCAGTCGGTGTATGTGTCTTCAACTGCCGTCAGTCCCGGGCAGTCCATCTGTGAACCAAAGGGGAAAAACATGCGAATTCCACGTCAACGATCAGCGGGCTTCACGCTGATCGAGCTTCTGGTGGTGATTGCGATCATTGCCATTCTGATTGCCCTGCTGCTGCCGGCGATTCAGAAGGCACGCGAGTCGGCTCGTCGGGCACAGTGCCAGAATAACCTCAAACAGATCGGTCTGGCTCTCCACAATTATCATGACTCACATCTGGTGTTTCCGCCGGGACAGATGGTCTTTAGCTGGGCCGGGAATCTCACCACGCCAACCGCGACCAATGTCAATCTGCTGCAGACCTTCCGTTACGCGGACCCTCGCGAGCCGGTCGATTCGTCGATCAATCTCGGCCTGCACGGTACCAGCTGGATGTTCCATATTCTGCCATTCATTGAGCAGGCGCAAGTTTACAACGCCTGGCGAATCGATCTCAATGTGTGGAACAACTCGAGTATTCTGAATGACGTTTCGGGGCTGTGGCGAACGACGGGAAACGCTCCGACACAGACCGATATTCCGGCGTTCTATTGCCCATCGCGGCGTGCCAAACTGGAGCGAGCCCGATTCTCGCAGAATCTCTACATCGATTCGCCGCCCCTGGCAGCGGTGGCACTGCCGGTTCCCGGGGTCATCGCCGGCGGAAATGACTACGTCGGCTGTGCGGGTGCAGGGCTGCTGTTTGCCGATGATCCGGTGATTCGTGCCACCTGGGATCCGACGCCCGGACAGATCCAGTGGCTCAACAATCTGCCGGTACTGGTGGGCGGGCTCAATCCGAACAACCTCTACCTGCTGCAGGGGAATATCGGCATTTTTTACCCCAACAGTTCGGTCCGGATTGATGACATCAAGGACGGCACCTCGCACACCATCATGGTCAGCGAAGGCGAACGGTTCGATCTGAAGGTGAATCCGGCAGCACGTCTCCACACGCAGCGAGCCGATGACGGCTGGGCCTGGGGGGGGCCGGCGACGCTGTTTTCCACTCAGGTTGGCCCCAACAAGCGACTGCACTTCGCCTACTCCGGAAGCGCGCATGAAGGGATCATCCAGGCCGCTCTGGCCGATGGTTCCGTGACACGGATCAGTGAAAGCATCAGTGAGCAGGTCTTCCAGCGGCTCGGCAGTCGCTCGCAGGGCATCGCCACCGGCGGAGGATTCTGATTTCCCCGGCAGCGACGGAGCAGAGCACCGGCTCTGTTGCCGTCGGGAGGAAGATACCGTGCAGGATTTCCACATCGCCAGGTCAGCGGCTCCATGCTCTGGCCTGGCGTTGTGCTTTTCGCTCCTTCCCTCGCTGCTGATCCGCCGTTCGCCTGCGGGTCCTGGTTTTTCCGAGTGACGGCTATGACCATTTCATACACATGCACGGCCTGCGGAGCGGTCCTGAAAATCCGCGACGAAAAAGCTGGCACCGAGGCGAAATGCCCCAAATGCAGGACAGCCTTCGTTGTGCCGCACCTCGCAGAATCCGCTGACAGCGATGTTGTGATCGGTGCCGCCATCTCCTCGGACGCAGCTAATGCGGCACCGTCCGCGGCTGAGCCGTCCGCGGCTGAGCCGTCCGCGGCTGAGCCGTCCCCGGCTGAGCTGTCGGCAACGGGCAATCCGGTGATCAGGAAACAGCCCGCAAAGAAACAGCCGGCGACGAAACAGCCGGCAGACGAGCGGATCGAAGATGACGACGACGCCGTTGCCGAAAAATTCCTGTTTTCCGATCCGTCAGAAACTGAATCCTTACCGGGACCGAGTGACGAGATCACCGCCGGGGACTTTGATGACGATGTGGACGAGCCGTTCGAAGTCACACCGGGCGCCCCCCCGGACGATTTCGATCCGCTGGACGTGCTGAGCACGCGGTCTCAGTCCGGAGCGCGCCCGAGTACAGCGGGTGCGGGGGACGAAAAGAAAGTCAGCGTCGCTGATATGATGCGGGACTTCAACGCCTCCAAAAAGAAGCGCGCCGCACGGCAAAAGAATTCCGAGGAGTCGGAACAGACCGAAGTTGTGGCGACATCGGGAAGTGCGGCCGAGGCGATTGCCCGCGCCTACCAGCAGAAACGCGAATCGGCAGCGGCTCCCAAAGTCAGGAGGCCGACACGTGCGGATGCCGAGCGAAAACTGATGAACGCCAGGCTGAAGCGGGCGATTCCCGCGGTGCTGGGTTCGCTGCTGCTGGGCTACGGGCTCTTTTTTCTGATCACTCTCAAATCGTATTCCGGCGTGCCGCTCGCACCGGTGAGTGGAAACCTCACACAGGAGAATCACACACTGAAGGACTTCAGGATCACGCTGGTGCCGATCCTCACGGACGAAGAAAGCCAGCAGGCATCGAACGGCAGGGGAGCCCCCGGAAAGTCAACTTCGTTCGGATTCACCAACGAAAAAGGGGAATTCTACATGCGCTACACGGCCGAGGTGGACGGGGCAGCGATCTGTGAAAGCCGGGTGGAGATCTATAACCCGTCCGGTGTGCCGGTCGCGGTGCCCGAATCGTTTTCCCGGGTGACCGTAAAGGCGGATGGCCCCAACGAACTGATCATCTCGCTCTGAACACGTCAACTCGCTCTGAGTTGTCTGCTGAACGAGTTCCCTGCTTCTGCCAGCCGGACCAGAAAAATTCACATGTCGTCCACGGTCATCGTCGATTATGGAATGGGAAATCTCCGCAGCGTCCAGAAGGCTTTCGAACGTGTGGGTGAGCCGGCGGAAATCAGTGGCTCTGCCGCAACCATCGCCGCAGCCACGCGGCTGATCCTGCCGGGTGTGGGCGCTTTCCGGGATGCGATTGCGTCCCTGCGGCAGCACGGTCTGATCGGCGTTGTCCGGGATCATATTCTGGCAGACCGGCCGTTCCTGGGAATCTGCCTGGGAATGCAGCTCCTGCTGGAAGTCTCCTGTGAGGATGGTGAGCATGCCGGACTTGGCATCATTCCCGGCACTGTGCGCCGGTTCGATCTGCCGCCGGAGTACAAGATTCCCCACATGGGGTGGAACCGACTGCAGCCAGTGAATTCCGCTGTCATCACGCCGTTGTTCAGTGCGGCAGCAGAGAATGCCTGGTACTATTTTGTGCACAGCTATTACGTTGATCCCGCTGACGCCGGCTGGATCGCCTGCACGACGGATTACGGCCGGCCGTTTGTCTCGGCAGTCGCCCGCGGGAATGTGTTCGCCACGCAGTTCCACCCGGAAAAGAGTCAGGCCGCTGGTCTGCAGCTGCTGCGCAATTTTGTAGCCGCCACCTCTCCCGATCTGACATCTCAACAGGCATTGCGTCATGCTGCAGCTGCTCCCCGCGATTGATCTTCTGGAGGGTCGCTGCGTCAGACTGCGGCAGGGGAATTACGACGACCAGACCGTCTTCTCCGAGGATCCCGTGGAGGTGGCGCAGCGCTGGCAGCAGGATGGCGCGACACGCCTGCATCTGGTCGATCTGGACGGCGCCCGGGCGGGCCGCCCCGTCAATACCGATGTCGTCCGCAGGATCACGGCTGCCACCGGTCTGCCGTGTCAGCTGGGAGGTGGTATCCGCAGCGAAGACAGTATTCAGACGGCGATCCGGGATGCCGGTGTCGATCGGGTGATTATCGGAACAAAGGCGCTGCGCGAACCCGACTGGTTCGCCGAAATGTGCCACCGTTTTCCCGGGCAGCTGGCACTGGGTCTGGACGCGAGACACTCGATGGTAGCCACTGACGGCTGGCTGCAGGTGTCCCAGGTGTCGGCGATCGAACTGGCATCCCGCTTCATCGGACTGCCCCTGGCGGCCGTGATCTACACCAACATCGCCAACGACGGAATGATGCAGGGCATCGACCAGGCGACGCTGGACGACTTCCGGACACTGGCCGCACTGGGACTGAACGTGATTGCTTCCGGCGGGGTCACCACCATGGACGACCTGGCAGCACTGAAACGGATTGCCGCCGAGCAGCCGGGGCTGGTGGGAGTCATTACCGGGCGCGCGATCTACGAAGGGACGATTCTGGTGCGCGAGGCGATCGAGTTCCTTGGCCACGCCTGAAACTGCCGCACGGTGCAGCCTTCTTCTGTCGCCGCATTCTGCGGCCCCATCCTGCGGCCGCAGAATGCGGCCGCCGTTCATCTCACGCCGCGGGGTGCGACGGGTGACTTGTCACTTAAGGGGGCGATGGTCAGCCCCGTTCCGGTCCAGAGATCGATCATCCGCCGATGATCCCACCGCTCGAGGCTCGGCTGCGAGGGATCGCCGATGAAGAACGTTCCGTTCTTTTCGCCGAAGCACACCACCGTATGAGAGACGCCCGGGATCCATCCGTCCGCCTCGCGGTATTCCGGAACCATCGCCGCAATAGTCTCAGACAGCTCGCAGCACAGCAGCACCGGACGGTCAGCTGACAGCGCCGCCAGTTGTGCCAGAGTTCCTTCGAAGAATTTTGCCTTCAGCCCGGTCCCCATCAGCTTGATCGACAGCCCATGGTACATGCCCAGCCATGTGGTGCCGCCCCGAGTCAGACAGAGTCTTGCCATTTCCGCTTCATTGGCATCAATGCCCAGGGCAGCCAGCAGCGTGGCCGCGGCAGCAGCCGAGCAAGTCACCGGCGGGTCCGAAGTCTGGCGGCAGATGCGAAATGTCACGGGGAATTCCGGTTCAATCCATTCATTCCGACACGCCGGAGGAGAACGGGGGATGACGTACAGTACGGAACACGCGGCCGATACGAGGAGTGCCAGCTGAATCGGCGCGCGCCTCAGGAATGGTCGCGCTGCCATGCGGAGCCAAAGAACGGCCGACAGGATCGCCAGAAATATCGGAAACCAGTTTGACAGCACAATCACAGATGGCAGGGGGATCCAATTAACCACCCACAACTGCCCCCAGACCGTGCGGAGATAGACCCCGATCAGCGCAAGGACCATGACCGCGACAAGATCGAGCAGCACCGGTGATGCGCGGCGGAACAGTCGCACGGTCAGGAAGAACGCGGCCACGGACAGCAGCGCCATCAGCCCCACGGCCAGTCTCAGGTGTTCCATGTGCTGAATCCGTAAGTCACGTTCGTGCGAGCGGCAGGGTTGATCAATCTCAGTCCCGTCCCCCGGGATCCGGCGGACTGTGCGGGGACCGGGCTGATGTTTCGGGCAGGACTCCGACCTGCCCGGATGGCAGGAGTGTAGCGTTGGCGGTTCACCGAGGACATCGTTTTCTGTGGCGGCCGGAACAGTGTTGC
>SYLK01000864.1 GCA_005809115.1 Planctomyces sp.
TCGGCCGAACCCATCAGTTGCTGCGATCCTTCAGTCAGCGCTGCCACGATCACCGGTCAGGAGGCTTCAGTTCACGATGGTCTGGCACAGGTATTGCGTGACTTTGATGCGAACGCTGACGCCGCGAGTGTGCGAGTCTATGCTGCCGTGAGTTCGCGCAGTGTGCTCCCACGGCACACAAACAGCGCACGCGATATGGTTCTCCGGGTACTTACCAGAAGGTTTCAACCATGAAAACGATTCAGATTTATGAGAAACCCATGTGTTGCTCCACCGGAATTTGTGGGCCATCGGTGGATCCGATTCTGCCGCGCTTTGCGGCGGACCTGGATGCCCTGAAGAACGCTGGGCACACGGTGGAGCGTTACAGTCTCTCGCAACAACCTCAGGCGTTCCTTCAAGACGCAGAGATCCACTCGCTGCTTTCCTCGGGAGGCACAGACGTTCTGCCTGTGATTGTAGTTGATGGGCATGTGATGAGTCGTGGGATCTATCCAACTCGTGAAATGCTCGACATGTGGACCGGCGGTGCTGCGAAAGCGGTGTCGCTGCGCATCGCAGAACAGGGTTGCTGCAGCGGCCAGGCTGGCTGCTGCTGACTGCCGTCGCTCCGCCGCTCCGTCGGGCGGGATTTCGTGTTTTTGTGACGCGGGGCCGGGCCAGCGGGATGGCCTGAGCACCAGTTTCAGCTGGCGGATCGGCTGTACCACTGCATGGCGACGCCACTCAGGAATCAGGGCCGTTTCATGGAATTTCTTCATCACCCGACTCGCAACCTTTTCTTTACCGGCAAGGGAGGAGTTGGAAAAACGTCTGTTGCCTGCGCGACTGCCGTTCGTCTGGCAGACGCCGGCAAACGAGTGCTGCTGGTATCAACTGACCCTGCGTCCAATCTGGATGAAGTACTCGGCACACCGCTGGAGCATCATCCGACTCCGGTGCCATCCATTCCGAATCTGTACGCCATGAATCTGGATCCGGAGAAATCAGCCGCCGAGTATCGCGAGCGGATCGTGGGTCCCTTTCGAACACTCCTGCCAGCCGCTGCGGTGGCCAGCATGGAGGAACAGTTTTCCGGATCGTGTACACTTGAGATCGCGGCGTTCGATGAATTCTCCCGACTGCTGGGAGATGCCACGGCCACAGCACTGTTTGAACATGTCATTTTCGATACGGCCCCGACCGGCCACACGTTGCGACTCCTGACGCTTCCGTCAGCATGGTCCGGGTTCATGGAATCGAATACGACGGGCAGCTCCTGCCTCGGTCCTCTGGCCGGATTGCAGACTCAGCAGACTCTGTATCAGGACACTGTCCGCGCCCTGAGCGATCCAGCCGTCACAACGCTGGTGATGGTGACCCGAGCTGAAGTCACGGCGTTTCGTGAAGCCGCTCGCACGAGCGGTGAATTGAAAGCTCTGGGAGTCAGCAATCAGCATCTGGTGATCAACGCTGTGTTTCAGTCCAATAGCGGGGATGACCCGTTTGCAGTGGCGATGCAGCAGCGTGGTGAAAAAGCCATTTCAGAAATGCCGCTGGTGCTTCAGGACCTTCCACGCACATTGATCCCGTTGACGGCCGGTGGAGTTCTGGGTGTTGTGGCGCTGCGAAATCTCGGCCGTATTCCTGCCGCGAATGTTCAGCCCGAGGCGACGGCTCAGCAGGAGCTTCGCCCTTCCGGATTGAAGCACCATGAATTGCCTTTGCCGCTGGCTGCGATGATTGCTGATCTGGCCGCACCGGGGCACGGGGTGATCCTCGCGATGGGCAAGGGCGGAGTCGGCAAGACTACCGTCGCTGCCGCGGTGGCTGTTGCGCTCGCGGATCGCGGTTTTGAAGTGCATCTGTCGACAACAGACCCCGCTGCCCATATTGCGGCTGCGGTCGCCGGCCGGACGATCACGAATCTCACAGTCAGCCGTATCGATCCCGTGGCCGAAACCGCACGTTATTCCAATGAAGTCATGCAGAACGCAGGTGCTGGCCTGGATGATTCTGGAAAGGCCCTGCTGGCGGAAGACCTGCGGTCGCCCTGCACCGAAGAGATCGCCGTGTTTCGAGCATTCGCCGATGCCGTAGCCAAAGGCACAAATCGCTTCGTCGTGCTGGACACCGCTCCCACCGGACACACGGTCCTGCTGCTCGATTCTGCTCTGGCCTATCATCGCGAGGTGACTCGGCAGACAGCCGGGATGCCGGAGGCCGTGCAGAATCTGCTGCCGCGTCTGCGTGATCCCGAGTTCACGCGGGTGTTGATCGTGACCCTGCCGGAAGCGACGCCGGTGCATGAAGCGGCGGAACTGCAACGCGACCTGCGGCGCGCTGAAATTGAGCCATATGCGTGGGTGATCAACCAGAGCCTTTCACCCTTGAACCTGACCGATCCCCTGCTCAGCGAACGCCAGCGGAATGAAGCTCGTTACATCAACGAGGTCGTGCAGCAACTGGCCATTCGAACGGCACTGATCTCATGGCAGATCGAACCGCCGGCTGGACGAGCAGCTCTCAATCATGCGATTGCTGCGGAAGTTCCCGTCATCTGACAGGTAACCGTTCACGGCTCCACGGGCGGGTCTTCGAGGAATTTCCACAGGTGTTGGCGGTTTTGAAACAGTTCGCGGCACATGCCGTCGACCGCCCTGCCTCGCGACACGCGATAGCCGCCGGTCAGCAGCATCAGGATGGATGTGAGCACCGGACCGGTTTCGGTGACAACGCGTTCCGGAAGCTGGCCGCAGCGCGGCCATCAGTTCCCGCTGTTCGCCGAGTTCCTTTTCCTGACGCGCGCTGATCGACTGCAGCCGTTCGATGATCAGTCGCTGCTCGCGAACCGTCGCTTCGAGCTCGCAACTGCGAGCCACCAGCGACCCGACAAGCCCCCGCACCGCCGGCGTCATCTCCGCCAGCAGGCTCTCCGCAATCTCCGTCTCAGAAAACGTCCCTGTCATCAACGCGGTATCGCAAATTTCCTCTTTGCAGGGCAGACCAAATCCCGGGCCGTAAATGGTTACCCCCTTCCGGCAACGCTGTGAAGCATTTTGAATGCGGAAAAGCTGGGGTTTTCAGAATTGGAGGAATATGAGATAGGCCAGATTCCCTGACCACCAACTGAACCAATCAGTCAGAAAGGAATCTGGCCATGAGTCTCAGGAAACAGCA
>SYLK01000865.1 GCA_005809115.1 Planctomyces sp.
AACTGGAACTGATCCCGGAACTGGCACGCCGGACGATCGACCGTTATCCGAATCTCCGCCTGTTTGTCACGACTCTGCGCGGACTCAGGATTGATACATCACTGATTCAGCGGACGGATCGCGGGCGATTCGGGATCTACTTCGTGGAAATGGGAGCGAATCAAAGGCCGAGTCGCGTGACATATGACCGCGAATACACGGCAATCAGTCAGGCGCGACCCGAGGATTTCGACTGGGACCGTGTGTTTGAGGGGGCGCACTGGATCCATCTCACCGGAATCACTGCGGCATTGTCCCGGACTGCTGCGGAAACCACGCTGGAGGCGGCGCGGCAGGCGCGGGCTGCCGGTGTCAAAGTGTGCTGCGATATCAACTTCCGTTCCAGACTGTGGCGCTGGGATGACCGCTGCACACCGCTGGAACTGGCAGCGCGAACCCTGCAGCAGCTCGTTCCGTTCGTCGATCTGCTGATGGCAAACGCCGACGACTGCCGACTGCTGGGCGTCGATACCGCATCGCTGAGTGGCGGATCGGCCGAAACCGGACGACAGCGTGAACTGGAACTGATCCCGGAACTGGCACGCCGGACGATCGACCGTTATCCGAATCTCCGCCTGTTTGTCACGACTCTGCGTGAGAATATCTCAGCGTCCCATAACAACTGGGGAGCCGCGTTATTCGATGGCACCGCCGATTCACTGGTCTTTGCACCCGCCCGAGATGGCGTCTACCAGCCGTACGAAATCCGCCAGATGATCGATCGGGTGGGCGGCGGGGACGCTTTTGCTGCTGGGCTGCTTTTCGCGATGAATCATCCGGACTACGGAACTCTCGGCGAGGCGCTCGAGTTTGCCACGGCGGCGTCCTGCCTGGCACATTCCGTGGTCGGCGACTTCAACTTCGCAAAACGTGAGGAGATTGACGAACTGGTCCACGGTTCCGGCACAGGTCGCGTTGTTCGTTGAACGCCGTCGGTCAACGACATTCCAGCCATCGCGGCGACGGTTCACTGCACAGATCCAGCCCGGAGCAGCGTGTCATCGTTGTGACTGCGCGCTGTTTCCGGAATGACACGCATGCTCCGACATCCGCTGCGACTCATCCCGGTTCGTTTATTGTAAGTATATTGCATCATTAGACTTGTGTCATTTCATGAGAATCGCTCAAGTTCTGGCATGGCGTTGGCAGCTGATGTGATCCGTTCAGGATCTGTGATGTGCTGACTCGAGCGGAAACGGATGGTCCGCATCAGGTCAGATTGAAAGTGTCGAAGACGACGATTTCCCCACTCAAGATGAGGAGACGAGAGATGAAGCGGATCCTGGTGATGTTGCTGGCGATTGGCGGTTTGGCGGTCGGTGGTGGTTCGAAGGCGTCTGCCGATCATCGTTACGGCGGTGGCAGCCGATTTTCGATGTCGGTTGGTTCCGTTTACGGACGTGGCTCAGGATATGGAAGTGGCATCAGCGTGAACTACGGCCGGGGAAATCCGGGTTACTGGGGCGGAGGTTATGGCCGCGGCGGCTATGGCCACGGCGGTTATTACGGCCATGGCGGCTACGGCCACGGCGGCTACGGCCACGGCGGCTACGGCGGATACTACGGACGCAGTCCGGTTGTGATCGTGCCTGTTCCCGTTTACTCGGGATACCCCGGATATGGATATGGATACGGATATGGCGGCTGCGGCTGGTAACTTCGTATCTCTCGAGCCATGAGTCCGCTCGCAAGGGCCGACGCCGGGGAGTCGCGGGCCGCCGCCGATGAGGCCCCGCGGATTTTCGATGGCAGCGAGGCCCTGCCGGGCGGAGTGGCGATCTTTCGGATCAGTTCGGATCAGCAGCGACTGGGAACGCCGAGCGACGGTCAACCCCGGTGGAGCTGGCGCGACTTTGCCCGGAGGTTGACCCTCCGAAAGTAATCCACTAGCATGCGGACTGAGGAGAAGTCGGTCCGGGGAGAGTTCGGATGGATTCTCCCGTGGAAGGATTTTCTGCGAAAGGATGTTGCGCATGGTGTGTCGCCACTGGCTGCCGGTAGTTCTGGCCGTGTCCCTGATCAGCGGCTGTGGAGATGCTCCGTCGGATGTCGCGCCGGATGATGCGGTGTCCGAAGTCGGCGTGCCAGAGAACAGGAAGGTCAGCGGGCCGGCTGAGACTGCCGCGCCCGCTGGTCAGTCGGGCGAGGGCGCTGACGGGTTTCAGCTGGGCGACCTGGTTGAGCCGTTCACGCCGCCCCCTCTGGCGGAACTGGATCGAACCGCAGAATGGGTCGACCAGAGCGTTGAGGATTCGATGGAGTTGCTGCGTCGCCGTCTGGAGGGCGAGAAGCCGCTGGCAACCGTGGAGGAAGCGCTGCAGCTGCAGAACCGCACTTCGGATGACAATGCAAAGATTGTCAGTGCGCTCGGACGACTTCCCGAAAACGACGCTCAGGCTGACTGGGAAGCGACAATCAATCGGCACACAGCCGGGGACGTCAAGAGTACCAATCCTGTCCTGGCAAGTTCCACCACTGAGTTTGACATTGGCAGCCTGGTGGGATTCGGACTGTTCAGCTTTGACTGGGCTTTTCGCCCGTTTGCTGCCCGGGAAAGCGTCGTCAGCTGGCAGTCGAGCAAAGATCGCCTGATGGACAAGGTTGTCATGCGGGACGATCTGACCTGGTCGGACGGCACGCCGATCACTGCACATGACGTCGCCTTCAGTTTTCGGCTGATCATGTCGAGCAAGGTGCCGGTGCCGGCGCAGCGCAGCGGCACGGACAAGCTGAAATGGGTCGAGGCCTACGACGATCACACGGTCGTGTTTTTCCATAAGGAATCGCTGGCGACGAACATCTGGAACGTCAATTTCTCAATCGTGCCGCGGCATATCTATGAGCAGACGGTCGCGGCAGATCCCACGCTGGTGGACAGTGCCGAGCACGTCAAGCTGGAGGACGCACCGGTTTCCGGCGGGCCGTATGTCTTCACAAAGCGGATTCGCGGGCAGGAGATTGTTCTGCAGCGGCGTGATGGCTGGCACCAGCACAAGGGCGTCGAGGTCCGCGAAAAGCCGTTTTTCCGGACCGTCCGGTTCGTGATCAAACAGGATCCCAGCACGGCACTTCTGGCTCTCATGGCTGGTGACATTGATGAATTCGCCATGACGCCTGAACAATGGGAAACGCAGACAAACGGCCGGGATTTCTATCAGAAGAACACAAAGTCGTTTGGTCTGGAGTGGGTGGCATTCCATTTCGCCTGGAACTGCAACACTCCGTGGTTTTCCGACGCGCGCGTCCGCCGCGCCATGTCGTTCGCATTCGATCACCAGGAGCTTCTGGAAAAGCTGCGGTATGGACTGGATGAACCATGCAACGGAATTTTCCACGGCACGTCACCCTGGTCGCCAAAACAGCCGCCAAAGCCCTACCAGCGCGATCTGGATCAGGCGGAGAAACTGCTGGACGAGGCGGACTGGACGGATCACGACGGCGATGGAATTCGTGACCGGGAGATCAATGGAAAGACGGTGCGTTTCGAATTCACCATCCTGACGTCCAACCGCCAGGATCGAATTGATGTATGCAATCTCCTGCGTCAGAATCTGGGTGAAATCGGGATTGAATGCAACGTCAAGCCCCTCGAGTTCGCGGTGCTGCAGGATAGTATGCAGAAGAAGGAGTTCCACGCCGCTTTTGGCGGCTGGGGGACCGGGACGGATCCGGATACGTCAGAAAACATCTGGGGCACAAACCAGGAGCGCAACTACGGAAGCTACTCCAACCCCGAAGTAGATCGGCTGTTTACCGCCGGGCGACGCGAATTCGATTTTGAAAAGCGGCGGGAGATCTATGGGCAGATTCATCAGACTCTATGGGATGACCAGCCGTATACATGGCTGTATTATCGGAATTCTTATTATGCCTTCAGCAAGCAGCTGAGAGGATACATTTACAGCCCTCGCGGT
>SYLK01000866.1 GCA_005809115.1 Planctomyces sp.
AACGAGGGCAGCCGGCACAAAGCCTATGCGGAAATGCTGGGTGTAGTCGATTATCTCAGAAAACCGTTCGCCATGGAGGTGCTGCTGGAATCCGTCGCCAGAGTCCTTCGCCCGTCCGGCACAATCGCTGGTGGTGCGCGGCCGGACGAGGAGCCGAGCCCCGGCTGATCCGGATCCGGCAGGATCCCGCGGGCTGGCGCTGGCCAGGGCGGGTGACCATCACGAATCTCGCAGTCTTTTCTGTCGTGTGGCCGGAGGTGTTGTGATGTTGCATGCAGTCATCATGGCGGGTGGAAGTGGTACTCGTTTCTGGCCACAGAGTCGGCAGCAGACCCCCAAGCAGCTGTTGCGGCTGGCGGGTGATCGGACGATGATCCAGCAGACCGTGGACCGCTGTCGTGCCTGGGTGCCGCGTGAAAACGTCTGGATCGTCACGAATCACCTGCAGCTGCCCCGGACGACGGCGCAGCTCCCGGAAGTGCCCGCCCGAAATATTCTGGCCGAGCCGGCGGCGCGGAATACGGCACCCTGTGTCGGCCTGGCAGCGATCCAGGTTCTCCGCGAGGATCCGGAAGGCATCATGTTCGTGATGCCGGCCGATCATGTGATTCGTCCCGAGTCGGCCTTCGCCGACGCAGCTCGCCAGGCCGTCGAAATCGTGCAGCGCGATCCGCAGCAGCTCGTGCTGTTCGGCGTCACTCCGACATTTCCGGCCACCGGATATGGCTATATTGAACGCGGCAGAATGCTCTCCGATGGCTCTCCTCCAGTGTTTGAAGTGGCTGCATTCCGCGAGAAACCCTGTCAGGCAACGGCAGAGGAGTATCTGCGGGCCGGCCGGTTCTACTGGAACTGCGGGATCTTCTGCTGGAATGCCCGGACCATTCTCGATCTCCTCGCATCATTTGAGCCGGAACTTCACGAGCGACTGCTGCGGATTGCGGCAGGTCAGATCGCGGGAAATTCTGAGGAAGTGCTGCAGCGCGAGTTTCCGCAGATGAAGAGCATCTCAATTGATTACGCGGTGCTGGAGCGCGCCAGTCGGGTCACCGTGATTGAGGCTCCGTTTGCCTGGGATGACGTCGGAAGCTGGCTGGCGGTGCCGCGGCTGAATGGAACGGACGCTGACGGCAACGCGGTTGACGGCCGATTCTGTGGCGTCGACACGCAGGGCTGCATTGTCCGCAGCAGCGGCGATCACCTGGTTGCCACTCTGGGAGTGCGAAACCTGATCATCGTGCATACTCCCGACGCCACACTGGTGGCCGATGCCGGCCAGTCCGAACAGATCAGTGAAATCCTTTCGCGGCTGAATGACCAGGGTCTGACCGCATGGCTGTGACTCAGTTCGGAGGACGCGCGATTCAGCGACCGCTGTGTCCGCCGCCAGCCTCGACACCCAGCATGATGCTGCTGAGCCCGCTGCCGATGCCGAGGAGGGCGAGTTTCGCTCCGCACGGCGGCGGCGCATGTTGCAGTCCCAGCGACAACGCCATGGGAAGAGCTACGGCACCCGTGTTGCCGAATTCCTCCACCGTCGGGTAGTCGAGCGCCGGATCGAGCAGCAGTCGTTCCATCAGCAGGCTGCGATGCTGCTTCCCCACCTGATGAGTGAAGACTCGATCGACATCCTGACTGGTCCACCCCAGGACGCGACGCGCTTTTTCCCAGGTCCGCTGCGCGAGGGCAATCCCGGCGTGCAATAGAGCTTCCGAGTCAGTCTCCATCCGCGGCCGGTGATCGCCAGGGACATCCGACGGCACGCCACCGGCACACAGCCGATGACCGCTGGTATCAGACAGCACCGCTCCACCCAGCAGCCGATGTCCCGTGCGACTCAGGCGACGGTCACACAGGACGATCGCTGCCGATCCTGAGCCGATCGTGAGGGAAGCGAAGGCCGGCTTGATCGACTGACGGGTGAGCTGCGGATCGCTCAGCAGACTGTCGATCGTGCCCTCCACCAGACCGCGTCCCGTTTCCGTGCCAACCACGATCCCGGCGCGGATCCGGCCGAGTTCAATCAGGTCCGCTATCAGCAGCATGCCGTTCAGCAGTCCCAGGCAGGCATTGCTGACGTCCAGCACCAGGGCATCGTCCGGCAGGCCCACGCCGGCATGAACACCGGCTGCGGTGGCGGGTTCCATCTGGTCGCGGCACACGGACCCGTGGACCAGGGCGCCGATCAGCCGACGGTCGAGGCCCGACTGTTCCAGCGCCAGCGCAGCAGTGCCGACACTGATCATGCCCGGAAGCGTCCCGGGCGGATAGAATCGTCGCCGCGTGATCCCGGTCATCAGCTCCAGCCGGCCAGACGGCAGCTTCAAACGCTCGTAAACCGGTGCCAGACGCCGCTCAATCTCCTCGGAGGTGACAATCTCCTCGGGCAGGGTGTGAGCCACCGCTTCGATACAGACGTGTTGATACCGCATGAACCCAGGTCTCAGTCCATATCTCGCCCAGCAGGCAGAGACAGCTCGCATCTGTTAATCGACGTGAAAGTTGCGGCTTCCTGTCGCTGCGCGCCCCAGCTTGTTCAGGACTGGGCCACCCTGTGCAAAACCAACGGTCCTGACCGACGCTGAATCCGGTACGGCATTGCCTGGCCGGCGTTCACATCGGATCAGTTACGGACATCCACCGCTTCCCCAGGCTGCAGACGGTGTGACAGGGCCTGGATTTCCTCCAGGAGATGTGATCGCCAGCGATCGTGGTCCGCGTCTGGATCGCGCATCTGCAGCAGCAGCGCACTCCGGACATATCGCAGCCCTCGCAGCAGCACGTCGCGTTCGCGGGCACTGACCTCCACCTGCAGCACGTCATTCATCGAACGTCCACTCCGAAAACAAGTCACACGAAGGAGATTTGTTTGCAGCTCTGGAAACGTCCTGATCCCGGATTCTGCCGCGCAACGAGGTGAGGCGTCCTGCACCGCAGAGAGTTTACGCTCGAAACCCCGGACTCTCAAGCAGCCAGTGGCGAGAACAGCGGATTCCGGGCAACCAGTTCGCTGTTCGCAGGGGTTAATTGCATCTGGTCATGGCTCGTGAATTCTCCACCTGCGGCGATCACAACGAGCCCGCGTGAGACTGTGCGGGAATTCGGTCTGGCGCCGCCGGATTCCCTTCAGGAACTTTTCCTGCCGGACCTCAGGTTCCCGTGGCGATAAGCCGCCGCCATCGCCTGCGGAAGTGCCGCCTCGGCCAGGACGACCTCCGCCTGATTCTCCTGTGTCAGCGCCCTCATCTCCTGTTCCTGCGCAACCGCCGCAGCTCGCCGCTCTTCCGCCTTTGCTCGCGCAATCCGCACGTCGGCTTCAGCCTGATCGGCCTGCAGGCGTGCGCCGACATTGTCACCCACATCAATGTCGGCGATGTCGATGGAGACGATGGCATATGCTGTCTGAGAATCCAGGCCCTTGTTCAGAACTGATCGCGCGATCAGCATGGGATTCGCCAGAACCTCCTTATGGGTGGCACAGGAACCGATTGCCGACACGATCCCTTCGCCGACGCGGGCGATGACGGTTTCTTCGGTGGCGCCACCGATCAGTTGAGCCAGGTTGGTGCGAACGGTTACGCGGGCTTTGGCTTTGAGCTGAATTCCGTCCTTGGCGACACCGTCGAGCGTGGCACGACCGGTTCGCCCGGGATCCGGGCAGTCAATCACTTTGGTATTCACGCTGGTCTGCACGGCTTCCAGGACGTTACGACCGGCCAGATCGATGGCTGCCGCGGTATTCCAGTCGAGGTCGATGCGGGCGCGGTGGGCGGCGATCAGGGCCTTGACGATCAGCAGGACATTGCCGCCGGCCAGATAGTGCGACTCCATGGCGTTCGTGGTGATATGAGACAATCCCGCCTGCACGGCCATGATTCGGCAGTCGACGATCAGGTTGGGATTGACCTTCTTCAGTTTCATGACCACCATCTGCAGCGGTCCGATCAGAGCGCCGGACATGAACGCGCGGAACCAGAGCGAAGCGACGGTGGCAAACATGGTCAGAAACACAACCAGCAGCATCGCCAG